>JAFDIC010000388.1 GCA_019308525.1 Deltaproteobacteria bacterium | reverse complement strand
GCCGGTTGGACGGTCGTCCCGCCCACGGGTCGAGGCCCGCGGGACAGGCCGAGGGTCCTGTCGCTGTGATACCTACCGGAGACCGTCTGAAAGTGTCGGAAGGGGAATCAGGGAATACGCGCGGAAAACTTGAAATCGCGCTTGACATTTCCATCAAGCCCTCATATCATACGCCATATTATTTGAGATGGCCTTTGAAACTGGACGGTAATACACGATGAGCGCCAGGAAGAAAGCAATGCCGAAGATTGAGGATAACGAGTTGGCAAGGAAGATCAGGGAGTTACGTTCCAAGCTGGGCCTGACCCAGGAGCAGTTCGCCGCCAAGGTCGGGGTGACATTCAGTACGGTTAACCGCTGGGAGAGCGGCAAGAGCAAGCCCTCGCCTCTGGCCATGCGGCAGATCGAGGAACTGATCAATGAAATGGATGGCATAGAATCATGAAATTTGTCAAGCTTGATATAAAACCTTCTGAGGATATCAGCGATCTTATCTCCCGCCTGCCCATTGTGGTGTTAACATCTGGGCTATTCCATGTTGCAGTATTTGCAGTTTTTGTCTTTTTCTGCCTCTCGCGAAACCAGATACCTCTGCTACCCTGGGCGCTGTTGGTTTTCCCAATGTTCGGTTTGTTCCTCTTGGCTTATACCCTCCTTTCCCGTCCATATAGGTTCATTGAGCAAGTACATCCCAAATCATTCCTGGCATTTCTTGAAGCTTGTAACGCCGCAACGGAAGGCGTTTTCTTGAATGCCCAGGTAAGCTTGCACCAATGGTTCAATCCTTGGTCGCAGGTGCATCTTGCACTGCAAGACTCAGCAGCGCATTCCAAACGTCTCCAGTATCTGTTTACAAACAAAACAGAATCAAATTCACAAGCTTCCAATCCGGGTGACTGCTGTCCATACTTTCCATTTAGAAGGATTCTCCTGGCTAATTTGGAAAAAGAGCACCTATGGAATGGAAGGGGCAGGGATTGGCCTGACGGTCTACTAAAAGCGTTTAGTGACATACACTGCCTTATGGCAAGCCCATTGGCGGTATGTTCTATCGATTTTCTTGCTCAAATAATGGAAGGAAACCCCGTAAACGCGCACGAAGGAGAAAAGAATCTGCCAGCTGGAAGAGATGTTCTGGTGGAAGAGGAAAAATGGAAAACGTACTGTGGCTTAGGCGAACAAACAGTAGGCATATGCACGTCGTATTCTACACGTCAACGGGGGGACACCGTAAGTAAAATGCATCGAAAGCTGAAACCATCTCTAAAGCACGATCTTAAAAGAATGAAACTGAAGCGGGGGAAGTCCTCGCCCAGTATTGATTGTGCTGTGCTCTATGCTACCAAGTCATCAGTGTCTCATGTATCCAACCGACTTGAGCAGATGAATTCTGATTCCAAAGTCAGAACCTTGTTTGAATCGGCTTGGCTGCCATGTGGTGAGGATCAAATGTATTCAGTTTGGAGGGCTGACCTAACGGTTGATGGTATGCTTATCTATTGGCCCGTGACAAAAACGGGTATGGACGAGCTCAAGAATAACAAGATAAAAGACCCCTTTAGCCCACACTCCGCTGATGAGGCTGCGACTTTCCTGAAAAGATTTGTTGAACTCCTTGATCAATGGTGTTTTGCCTTCAAAAGCCCTAGTCGCGTCCCATTTTCGGAGTTAAGACGCAATTCAGTTCTTCATGTAGTCCGTATGAATGAACAGAGTGTGAATGTCAAGCTTCCGGTCTCTGACTGCGATCCCTTTAACAAATTGGATTGGAACTCGTAAGCATTATGAGCGGAACATTAGGGAAAATGCCGACCTACTGCGTTCTCCACAACGGTTGTGACCCGTTGGAGGTCGATGCGGCTGGGGTACGTCGTCGCCTACGTGATACACTCGGCCTCATTCCCGCGCCCGTCGAAGAAGCTGACTTAGTGGTATTTATGGGGTGCACATTCAGCCAGCAAAAAGAGGAAGAATTTGAGCGACACTTGGTTAGCTTATGCCAGCCCTCAAACGGGCGACTTGTTATTGCTTCTGGATGCTATCTAGAAAAGGCGATGCGCTGTCCTAATGTAAAGTACTGCCGAGCAAGTGAGATTGTCGAGCTTGTAGCAAGTACTCTGGATCTAGCACCAATTTCCCAGGGCTCTGCTTCCTTGCCCATCCAAGCAGGCTCAGGAATCGTTTTGGTATCCGAGGGATGCTATGGGTGCTGCACCTTTTGCTCCGTGAGACTTGTACGAGGTCAACATAGAAGTCGACCAGTCAACGAAATAATTCAAGACATAAGAGTGTTATTCCACCACAACGGTTCAGTCAAGCTAGCAGGTCAAGACGTAGCCGCATATGGCCGTGATATAGGAAAGACTCTTTGGGATCTTCTGCTAACGATTTCAGAGGAGTTCCCAAATATCCAGGTAGAATTGGGACCTCTGGGGCCAGAGTGGTTGATAAGGAGCAAGAATGATGAATTGTCCCTTCTTGCCAGCAAGAATATCTCTGGCAATGTTCATGTTCCATTGCAATCAGCAAGCAATACTGTTCTAAGGAGAATGCAGAGAAGATACACATACGAGGAGTTCGGCAATCTTTGGGGGCGGTTGTGCCAAGTGGGTGTCCAAAAGTTGTCTACGGATCTTATGGCGGGATTCCCCGGTGAAACCATAGAAGACCACGAGAAAACCCTGGATTTCCTCGCAACCCATAGATTAGCATTCGCCCAAGTATTCATGTATGAACCACGTCCAGGTACTGAAGCTGCACTGCGTGAGCCGCTCCCTAGGCGCACGAGAATGGAAAGGACGATGGAGCTAATCGCAGCGTATTTAAGCACTTCCGCGAGATTTCGTAGCGTCGACATAGAGAACTTGGCATTAAGCACGAGCGAAATGCTTTTCAACACAAACGTTCAGTTAGAGGAGGACATAACAGATGAAAGCTAAGGACCTTTTGGCGCTAGCGCTCGAAAGACAAGCCCATGTCGATAAAACAAGCGCTGTAAAGGTGGCGCAGAGCCTCTCACATCAGCAGGTTGTGCGCTCCATTTGTGAAAATGGTGGGCTAGCGAGTTACCAGGAGGCAAGAGATGGCCAAACCCGAGACAGACGAAAGTAAGAAGTGGTCGAGAGATCTCTTCTTTATTCTCGCTTGCGTAGGTGCTGCCGTTGGAGTTGGGAACCTTTGGCGTTTCCCCTATATGGCATATGAAAATGGGGGTGGTGCCTTCCTCTTCCCCTATATCATATGCCTCCTTCTAGTGGGAGTACCTATCACTTTACTAGAGATAGGTATGGGCCGATGGGGAAGAGGATCCGTGGCGCAGGCTTTCCGGAAGGTCAAGTCCTCTTGGACGTGGATTGGATGGTGGGCCCTGGTTAACTCCATGGTGATCCTGTTTTACTATGCTGTTGTGTTAGGGTGGTGCGCTCAGTATGTCGTTTACAGCCTCACCGAAGCTTGGGGAGACAATCCCGCTGGATTTTTCCTAAAGCATGTGGTTCAGCTAACAGGTAGCCCATTCGAGTTTGGCAGTCTCAACTTTTCCAGCATCGTTGCCTTGGCTGTTATTTGGGGAGCGATATTCTTAATAGTTCGTTCAGGCACCAAAGGTTTATCACGAGTACTTCTTGTTACAGTTCCGCTGCCAGCAATTCTTCTCATAATACTAGCTGGTCGAAGCCTATCCATGCCTGGCTCTGGTCAGGGAATATCACATCTGTTTACTCCACAACCCAGTAAGATTCTCAACGTTTCAGTGTGGGCAGCCGCTGCATCTCAGGTTGTACTATCTCTCAGTTTGGGAATGGGTCAGATCGTGGCATACGCTAGCAA
>JAFDIC010000387.1 GCA_019308525.1 Deltaproteobacteria bacterium | reverse complement strand
GAACTGTCGGACAGGGCCGGGTGTTCTGATGAGTACCTGGGAAGGGTGGAAGACGGTCAAGTAGAAACTCCGGTTGCCTTGCTCCTTCGCCTGGAAAAGGCGATGCACCTGGCTCCAGGGAGCTTTCTGGAAACCCCTGGTTCAAGGGAAAAACGCATGGAGGAGGCTGCCAAAAGGACAAAGCACTATTCATATCAGACAATCGTCCCTCCTGAGCCGGACAAGCACTTGATGGCATTTTCGATCAAAATACCGCCCGGAACGGATCATGATGGTGTTGGTTACAGACACGAGGGAGAGGAGTTTATCTATGTCCTGGAAGGCAGTGTTGTAGTGACATTGGAGAAGGAAAAGCATAGACTTTCCAGAAGAGAATCTCTCCGGTTCAATTCAGATCTCGATCACTTTATTTCAAACCCCGGTGATGTTGAAGCTCAACTTCTCGTGATACTGTACGTTCCATAGGCCTTTGGGCGCTTACTCCCCTGCATGATTTCTCGAATCCCGGCTCCAGGACCGGACAAGAAGCTGAGGAGATGAAGAACAGAGTCATCCTTTTAGTTTTGAGCTTTGTCATAGGGATATTCTGCGCTCCTGCAAAGCGGGTGCAGTCAAAGCCCCTTATCCAGCCTTCACCCAATCAGGATGTGATCCAGGTCAAGGTGAAACGCGTGATCCTTGATCCCGTCAGCAAACAACCCGTGGTGATGCTCTTAGACGCCGAGGAGACGAGAGCCCTTCCTATTTGGATAGACATGTTCACTGCAAGCGCGATACAGTCCGAGCTCGAACAGGTTGAACATCAGCGACCACTTACTCACGATCTACTGGAGAGGGTGATCGAGGACTCTGGCCTCAAGGTGAAAAGAATTATCATAACGAACCTGAAGGATGGAATCTATTATGCCAGGATAACTGTTGACAAGGAAGGCTCTGCCATTCACATAGATGCGCGCCCGAGTGACTCTATCGTTATTGCGCTCAAGTTTGACCTTCCTATTTTCGTGTCCAAAGATCTCTTCACAGACAAATCTATTCCTTTTAGAGAAACGGGGAGTGCAGAAGAGGCTTACGGCTTGCGGACCCAACCCTTGACACCATCTCTCTCAGAGGCCTTTTCCTTTAGATCAACCCGTGGTCTCCTCGTGGCGGATGTTCTGACGAACAGCCCCGCAGAAAGGGACGGTCTGAAGCGAGGAGACATACTGGTGCGGATCGGGAAATCAGAGGTCGAAAGCAGGGAAGTCTTAGGAAAGGCCCTTGAAAAAAGCGCAGGTGCCTCTATCAGGGCAATGATCTTCAGGAGGGGGCGCTTCGTCACCCTCGAACTCCATCCGAAATAGACCCTGGGAAGGGTCAAAAAGGAGAATACATCTCGGTTTGCGGAAGAGCTGGGGTCTACGGGATTTCCTTCACATCATGGAACCAAGGCAAGACAAGGATGCCTGTCGAGAGAGCCCCCAGCTTAGCCACAGAGAATTGTTCCTTTCCTTGTTTCCTGGTTTCTCCACCCTCTAAATCTCTCCATTCGAACCGTTCTACCCCCACCATTGCTCCCTGTGGTAAAAGAAGGCCCTTGTGTTCTCCGGATGCTCTGGCCAGGAGTCCTACTCCAGCAGCCCGACTGGCTCCGGTGCGTGGCCCGTCGGAGCTGACTTGACACAATCCCGGTTTTGGCTTAGGAAATCCTCAGAGAGATGTGAAATATGGAAATAACGGAACAGGAGAGAAGGTTTTCCCGGACATGAATACGCGCCATGGTATACTTGATGGAGTGGGGGGAAACGGCTCTAAGGCTTACCAGTGTATCTTCTGTGGAAGCAACATCACCCATTCAGACAGGCTGATACGAATAGGGAGTACGAGCCGCCATTTTTTCGTCAATCCCGCGGGTGTGGGTTGCGATTTCCATACTTTTTACTCCTGTCCGGGCGCCGTAGCGCTTGGAGAGGCCATGGAAGAACATACCTGGTTTCACGGATACAACTGGCGTATGGCCTTTTGCCGTCAGTGTGGTAAGCACCTGGGCTGGTACTACGAGGCAACTTCAACCGTGGAAAGACCCCAGGAGTTCTGGGGTATACTGGTCGACCACGTCACGAATGATTTCACCCCCCAGGGGAATAATATTATTTTGGAAACCGATCAGTATTAGGGTATAATAAGATAAATTGTGGTCAGACAGCAAGGCCCTGATGGCCAATGGCTTCGGAAGGGCCCATGTGAGGTTGAGCCTGTAAAATCCTAGCGGGGGATCTTTGCGCTGGTAGTTGGAAGCATTTGGCCTCGACTGTCTTTTCTGTTTGACCTAATCCCTTCGTGGAATGGAGAATCCTATGAAGAAGAAACGAAACAAGATATTGAGCCTGTTGGGAGAGGATGCAGAATTCGACGGCATACTGAGATTCCGTGGCGCAATCCGAATAGACGGGCGCTTCAAGGGAAAAATACTGGGGACAGGTGATCTGATCGTGGGAGCAAATGCCTCCCTTGAGGCTACGATAATGGTTTCAAATGTACTGGTTACCGGAAAAATCCATGGCGATGTTATTGCTCACAAAGGCGTGGATATCCTTTCTACAGGAAGAGTCCACGGGAATATTCAAGCTCCCAGGCTGACAATGGAAGAAGGAGCCATATTCGATGGTAATTGCAAGATGACAGACTTGAGACAAGGAGACGCGCAACAGGCCGGCCCTGGGGAAGGGGAGGTTGCGGACAAAGGGCTCAGTGCAGAGCGGAATTCAGGAATCATTCAAGGCCGTGTCCTTGCGAGAGCAGGGGAAGCGGGAGAGTCGCTCACGAACCTCACAGAGGGAAGGGAAACAGCTACATCAAAGACTCCCCTGGAAGACGCTGAAGTCCTCGCCAGATGTGAAGGTATTGGGGAGAGACAGACAAAGACAGATTCCTCCGGGTACTACAGGCTCACGGACCTGGAAGACGGGCAATGGGTACTAAGCGTGCGAGCAAAAGGTTACGAAAAAACAGAGGCGGTCATAAGAATAGACGGAGGGGGCGTTTACGAGCATGATTTTGACTAGGCGGATTTCGTGATTATTTTTACAGACCATAGCGTACAGGAATGGAGGGTTTCGGGAAAGACAGTAGTTGCCAGGGGAAAACTGGATGATGGATAGTGCCCCGGTTGGGATGTCACAGGGTCTTGCCCTGGTTTGAACCAATTGTATCCGGGATTTCTCCAGGAAATCAGTCAAGAGTTCCTGCCTGTTTTTGAGGACCCGGCCAGCTTGGCCGGGTCTTTGATATAGGAATGGTAGAAATCGCTGATGTTCGGTTAGAATGCTGATTTTCTCTCGGGAGAATATGGAGAGTGAAAAAGCTTTTGCGACAGATTATTATCAGGCTTGCCGAAGGGGGGATCCTGCCTTCTGACAAGGATCCCGACAGGGCGGTCCTTGAGAAATATGTCAGAGACGCGACAGTGCTCTTCCTGGACATCGAGGGGTTCTCATCCCTCCTTCAAACATATCCCCTCGAAAGAATGAACCGGGCTATAGAAACATACTTTTCCCTTTTCTATGACTTGATCCAGAAAAGAGGAGGGGACATCAATGAAACCGCAGGGGATGGCATGATGGTAATCTTTCTTGACGAGGATCCCAAAACCCATGCTAGAAACGCTGTTCAGGCTGCCATCGAGATAAGAATGCAATGTGCCGACTACAAGAAAACAAGGGATCCCAGCCTATTTCCCATAAGCGTCAACATAGGAATCAGCTCGGGTGAAGTCTACCTGGGTTCTACAAAAATGAGGGGGACGGAGGGAGACAGGTGGACCTTCACGGCTTCCGGTTCCGTGACCCTTCTCGCGGCGAGGCTT
>JAFDIC010000386.1 GCA_019308525.1 Deltaproteobacteria bacterium | reverse complement strand
GCGATGTAGACCTTGCGGCTGCGGGGGCCGTCAAACTCACAAAGGAATATTTTTTGCCACGTCCCAAGTACGAGGCGCCCCTTTTCCACGGGAACAGATACGGAGCTGCCCATCAACGAGGCCTTTATGTGGCTGTCGGCGTTACCTTCCGAGTGCCGGTATCCCGCATTGCGGGGTACCATATCGTTCAACTTGTTGATGATGTCTTCGCAGACCGCGGGGTCCGCCCCCTCGTTGATCGTAATACCCGCCGTAGTATGAGGCACGTACACCGTGCACACCCCATCCGAGACACCCATGTTCGACAGCTCCCTTTGGACGGCTGAAGTAATATCCTTCATCTCCGTCCTTGAGCCTGTTCTTACCTTGATTTGTGAAAACATCACTCGCCCTCCCCTTGAAAACGCAATTAGCAGACGAATACTGTTTTTTCATTTGAATAAAGCGGCCAAACCCCCGGCACTTTTCTCCCGGTTCAAGGAACGCACTATGATATCACAGTGGATCCTTATCTTGGAGATTGGCGCAAACAAGCCCATAACAATAAACAGGTAGCCCTTGTCCGTTTCCCTGATATAAAGCCTCTTTCTTGAAAAGACCAGTTCCACTTCCTGGGTCTTCTCCAATGGGGCAAGGAGATGCAGCCGCAGGTTCCTGTCATTGATCACGGGAGGTGGAGAGGAAAGGAACTCTTGGTATATCAACTCCCCTTCCTTGGACAACACCAGGATGCCTTCGAAATCCTGCGTATTACGCATATTCTGGAGAATATCTTTCATTTCCTCAATCCAGGTCAAGGAGTAAGATCTTTGCCCTTCCGCTCACCAATCCATCAGTACATCTATCAGCTTGTTCCTATGAGATGAAGGGCTTAGGAGGATAACAGTCGTCTCCTGCCCTGGCAACAGTATGAAATGATTGGCGTCACTGTTATGAACATAGGCAAGGGCAAGGTCTCCCGCACCAAAAAACTTGCCCATGAGCCCGAACCGTTTCATTGTCCTGTCCCATGAGAGGTCCTGGTAGATATCTTCTATATTGGATAGGTCCCCGAGATCCTTTTCAATACGGGCCCTTACATATTTGATTGCGCCAGGCCCTTTGGAGTGTTGTTGAATTACATTTTCCGAAACCTCATCATCCTCCTCTTCAGTCTCCATGTCGGCTGACCCGTCCTGGTATCCCTGCTCATCCTTCAATCGCATAGAATCCATGAGGATAGCCTGGAGATCCCTGTTGATCCGCTTTTTTCTCCTTGGACAGGAGTTTTCAATGGAGATTGATACCTTGTCCCATGCAAAGATTTTCAAGGCGGCTTCTTCGCCGATCAAGTTATCCGTGCGGGCGTCCACGAGGTCCCCTTCAAGAAAGAAAATCAGCCCCAGTTTTCCCGTTGACTTCTCAAAAACCCTGATCGTGCACGTCTTTTGCTCCAATTCAATTAGCTGTAAGAACATGCCGGACGAGATGCCGTGAAGGGTTCCGCCCTCGGTCTGCCGTTCGAGGGATTCCTTGATCTTGGTTATCAGTTCATCCAACTGGAAGGGTTTGGAAACATATCCTGCGGCTCCTTCTTCTTTGGTTATCCTCTCCAGTTCCGGGTTGCTGTACCCGGTCATTACGATCACCGGGATCTCAGGGTAATACTCCATGATGGATGCCAAAAGGGCAAAGCCGTCCATCTTGGGCATTCTCAGGTCCGTGACTACAAGGGATATTGTTTGGTTCTTGAGAATATCGAGGGCCGCAAGCCCGTCAGAAGCGGTAATCGGGGACAAATCAGCATTGAGCCTCTCGAACCCCCTTTCCATCATCTGGAGTGTAGAAGCGTCATCGTCAACAATGAGAACATTTCTTTTCATCACATCACACCAGAAGGAAGTGCCGACTACAACTCGAAGACCTGCCGGAGACCTTTCCTTTGCAGCGGACGTCCTCCCCGAGCTTCAGATGCTACGATCCTGAAGCCGTTACTCATGCCATAAAGACTCAGGCAGCCCCGGACACCTGTATTCTCTCATATAACGCCCCGACAAAGCGGTAATGGCCGCAAACTACTCGTGAACCCTGTTCAGCAGTTCCTCTATTTCCGCCAAGAGCCCTGATTCTTCCGCGATTTCCTTCACAACCTCCTTTACCCCTTTGGCGACCATCTCCGGTGGGTCATCGCCCTCGTATCTTATCTTTTTGCTCGAATACTGAAACTCTCTGGCAAATGGATCCAAGAATGGGTATTGGTTGGCCTTTTCCAGGAATTTCTTCTTCAGGATGTGGCTAAATGACATCTTCCCCTTGTTTCTCGATGATAGCAGGTCTTCCATGTGAACAAGCAAATCTTCAAGGGTTTTCATCGTCTCCGAAAGGGCCTTTGATTGGTCTCTTGGAGGGGATCCGTCACCTCCCCTGTGCTCAAGCGGGAGATACTGGACATCGAGCACGGCCCCTGCCTCAACAGCTCTGTTGATAAGCAACTCCGTATCCTCCCTTGTCCCTCCGACAGGAGGGTATTTCCAAGAATAGGAACCTCCAGAGATCTTGCCGTTCATAAGAAAGAGTATACCGCTTTCATTCCCGTTACCGATAACAATATGGATAAAGCCGGTGAGACCTTCTGATCCCATCTTTTTTAAGAGCTCCTTGAGGTCTGCAAACTCTGTTGTCAGTCCCTTGTACAGTTCCGTCGCCGAAGGAGTATTTGCCCATAGATAGATTTTTTCTCCCTCGATCTCATATATATCCACTGCAAAGTTTTGGTTCCGGGATTCCTCGATGAGTCTATAGAAAGCATCTTGTCCCAGAACGGTTTTCTTGCCGTCTTGATAGACCCCATGCAGAATTTCATGTTGGTCAAAAAAGATAACACACTCGGGGGAGGGGGAACGAAAGTGGATACAACCTGCGCCATAGGCCCCTTGGAAGTGCTCGCACAGCCTCTTTATGTCAAGGTAATAGCTGTTCAAATTTTCAAAGGAAGGCGTCTCTTTGGGCACCAGGAGCATTTGGATTCTCCGTCCCTGTTACTATCTCTTCCGCCTCAATCGTTCGATTGAAAGGCGGATGCTATCCTGCATGCGGGAGATCGCTTCCGCCAACATCCCCAACTCGTCACCAGACTTGATATTTATCTCAGCGCTCAACTCGCCTACGCTTATCCGCTCAGTTACATCCGTCAGGTGCTTGATCCTGGAGATGAGCCTTTGCCCGTAAATGGAGACGATGAGGCCGATCAGGACCAGGGTGCCTGCCAGGATTTGCATATTTATGTTTCTGGTCCTAAGGGTCAGGTCCTTTGCTTTCTGTTCCAGGATCTTCATGGGCATGGTAAACTCGTCAAGGTAGGTGGTGCTTGCGATGACGAAACGGGTTCCCTCCACGGGTGTGCAGACCATGAACTTGTCCCTGAAACGACCGTCCTTGTCCTGCCAGGTGTAGTATCCCCTGGATTCCTTGCCGTTTCTCACACCGGTATAGACCCTCCAAAAACCGGGGAAGGCCTTCCCCAGGGGTTTCGCCAGTTTGCTCATGTCAATGCCGATAATCTTGGGATTCACGTGGGCCCAGGTCCTCCATGTCCCATCTGGTCCTGGCAATTCGTACAGGGCCGTGTACCCTGTCCTTCCCACCTTTTGGACTGCAATCTTCTTGAATTCCGCGCTATTGTTGAAATCCTCTTTCCTCAGGTCCCTGTGGCTATTCAGGTAAAGACTGATCTGTCTGGCGACAGATCTCGCGTTCTCGGCAATCACTGTTTCCGCCAGTTGAGTCACGGCCCTGGTGCCCTCGTTGGTGATAAAGTCAGACAGGGCGTAGATCTGCTTCATGTAGAAGAGACCGGCCCCGGCCATCAAAATGATAGGGACGCA
>JAFDIC010000385.1 GCA_019308525.1 Deltaproteobacteria bacterium | reverse complement strand
CAAGGATATCCGAGAACTCGACCTGTGTGATGACCCTTTCATCCTCTCCGTAAAGATATTCCACTGGGCGATATTCCTTTGCTCCGGTAGCGACCACTATGGCGCCGTGTTCTATGATTTTTTCCTCGCCCGAGGCTTCCAGAGTAATCCTGGTCTTGAAATTGCCCTTGTATCCGCTGAATTCTTTGATTGCTGCCCCTGTGAACAGCTGGATCCTCGGGTCTTGTTTTACTTCGTTGATGAGTTTTTCAAGGTAGGAGGCAACATCACTTCCATCGATGGTTCTGTGCAATTTCTTGCAAAATCCGCCCAACTCTGCCTCCTTTTCCACAAGGGCCACATCAAAGCCTTGTCTCGCCAGGCTCAATGCGGCGTTCATGCCTGCAACCCCCCCGCCGATGACAAGGGCCCGCTGAATGACCTTTATGACTTTCTCTTTGAGGGGCTTGAGCCTTGCTGCCCTCGCTACAGCCATGCGGACCAGGTCTTTCGCCTTCTGCGTGGCCAGGTCCGGTGACTTGGAGTGCACCCAGGAGTCCTGGTTTCTGATGTTGGCCATCTCAAAGAGATACTTATTGAGACCGCAGGCCTCCAGGGTCTCTCTGAAGAGCGGCTCATGGGTCTTGGGACTGCATGAAGCAACCACCACTCGGTTGAGGTTGTGTTCCTTTATCTTTTCCTTTATCTTCTCCTGGGTATCCTGGCTGCAAGTGAACAGGTTTTGATCCGTGTAAACCACTCCCGGGAGCTTGGCGGCATATTCCTGAACGGAGCCCACGTCCACGATACCCCCGATGTTTATACCGCAGTTACAAACGAACACGCCTATTCTCGGCTCTTCCCCGGAGACGTCCCTTTCTTCGGGGAGTTGGATCTTGACCGTATCCTTTCCTCTGGCCTCAGCGAGGTCAGCCCCGGCGAGGCATGCTGCAGCGGAGGCCTCTGTGACAGAACCAGGTATGTCCTTGGGACCCTGGAACACGCCGCAGGTATAAATGCCTGGCCGGGACGTGCTCACAGGAACGAACTGGCTTGTGGATGCGAAGTTGTAGTGATTGAGCTCTATTCCAAGGCGCTTTGCCAGCTTCACTGCATAATCGGGGATAGTGAGCCCCACAGAGAGCACCACCATCGAGAAGGTCTCTTCCTTCAGTTCCCCTGATTCTTCCACGTATGTCAGCTTGAGGTCACCTGTTTCAGGTATTTCGGTGATTGTGTGGACCCTTGACCTTATGAAACGAATTCCTTCCCTGTCCCTGGCCCGGAGGAAGTACTTTTCATAGTCCTTTCCGAAGGTGCGCATATCCATGTAAAAGATGGCCGTATCAAGGTCCCCGTGAATATGTTCCTTTGCGATCATGGCCTCCTTGACCGCGTACATGCAGCAGACGGAGGAGCAGTAGCCGTTCCCGCAGATGTTGCGATCCCTGGAACCCACACACTGGATCCAGGCAATACTTCGGGGCTCTTCTCTGTCAAGGGGCCGCATGACGTGACCCAGATATGGCCCCCCTGCGGCCAGGATCCTTTCAAATCCTTCACTGGTGACTACGTTGGCGAACTTGCCGTATCCATAGGGTTCGAGGACAGAAGGGTCGAACCCCTTGGTACCGGGGGACAAAATAATAGACCCGACGTTGATCCGGGACCTTTCTTCCTTGTCTGCATATCTCACGGCCTTGGCAAGGCATATGTTTTCGCACAGGCCGCATCCCACGCACGCCTCAATGTCTATGGCATAGGCGAGGGGTACTGCCTGGGCATACTCTATATAGGTGGCCCTCCTGTCATCCAGTCCCTTGTTTACCTCGTTCACGGCGGCAACGGGGCAGTGCCTGGCGCAGTCCCCGCATCCGGTGCACTTGTCCGGGTCTATGTATCTGGGATGCTTGACCAGGGTAACCGTGAAATCGCCGGGTTTCCCTTCTACGCCCTCTACCTCGCCATTGGTGATAAGGTTAATGTTTATATTCCGGCCGACCTCGACCAGTTTGGGTGATATAATTCACATTGTGCAGTCGTTGGTCGGGAAGGTCTTGTCGAGTCGGGCCATCAGACCGCCGATGGTGGGTGATCTTTCCACCAAATGAACGTAGTAGTCCGAAGCAGCCAGGTCCAGGGATGCCTGCATGCCCGCGATCCCCGCGCCTACGACCATAACCGATCCACTCAGTTTCCCTTGTTTTTTTGGTGCCATTGTTGCTCCCTGTCATAAGGCCGCGAAGACAGGCCTTTTCTCCTTCATTCCCCTGAATTCGATCCTGTTAGCCTTTTCCAAGTCGGCAAGGAGGTAGGAGATTCGTTTGAGGTCCAAGCCGGTCTTCCTGCTGATTTCCCTCACCGACTCCTGTCCCTCCTTTACCGAGAGGTATATGAGATTCTTGTGGTACTCCCTTTCCAAAAGATGATCCAAGAAGGATTCGTAGTTCCTCACATCCCATTGACGACCGTAGACGTCCCCCCGGGAAGTGATCTTCAGTTCCTTGCCCACGAGCCACCTGATGTTTTCGCTGTTCAGGGTCATTTCACAGGCCTCCAGTTGCAGCCCCAGGTGCTCCAGCCCTATTGGTCCCACCGTTCTGACCGATTCGACCACCCTTGAAACGATTTGGGCGAAACGCTGGGCTTCTGCCGAGGAGACCCATTCAAGGTGCAGTCTTTCCTGCTCTATGCCTGCCATCTCGAGCAGCTTTCGAGTCATGCGGATTTTCTTTTCAGCCTGAACATTACCTTCCAGGTAATGGCAATCCCCGATATGTCACCCGCCGACCAGGACTCCGTCCCATCCCTCTTTGAGGGCTCGAACTATAAAGACCGGGTCTACCCTTCCTGAGCACATGACCCGCACAGGCCTCAGGTTGGGTGGATATTGCAGCCTGGAGACGCCTGCCAGGTCCGCACCGGCGTAAGCACACCAGTTGCAAAGAAAGGCAATAATCTTGGGTTCAAAATCCGACATGTCTTGTACCTCGAAGAGTCATAGAATACATTCCCTGAAATCCCCACCACATCCATCATGGAAAGAGGGCGCTTCAGCACAGTGATAAGAAGGTGAAGTCAGTTCTTGTTCTCGATGCCATTCACTAGAGGGCGCATACTGCTGCCATTATTTGATCATCCTTGAAATGAAGCATTTCTATTGCGTGCTGGGGGCAACTTGCCGCACAGACCCCGCAGCCTTTGCACGAAGCTGGAATGTTCCTTGCCCGCAGTCCCTTGCCCTCGATTTCCTCCAGGGTTATCGCCCCGAAGTTGCAGACATCCTCACAAAGGCCGCAACCTATGCATTTTTCCCGGTCCACGCTGGAGACCAGCGGCGACACGGCTATTGATGGCTTTGAGAGGACGGTTGCCGCCCTCCCTGCCGCTGCCAGGGCCTGAGAAATGCTTTCATCAATGGGCTTGGGAAAGTGGGCGAGCCCGCACAGGAATATCCCTTCAGTGGCAAAATCCACAGGCCGCAGCTTGGCATGGGCCTCCATGAAAAAGCCGTCTTCGTTCAGGGGTACTTTGTAGAGGGCGGATATGGCGCTGTTGTCGCTGGGTTCGATCGCAGTGGCCAGGTTTATGATATCCGCCCCTATGACGATTTCCCTCTGGATAATCGGATCAAACACCACGACCTCCAGCCCGTCTTCGGTCTCGGAGATCGCCGGCCTGTTATCGAGGGTATACCTGAGAAAAACCACGCCCTTTTCCCTGGCTTTCCTGTAAAGGGTCTCCCTTTCTCCAAAGGCTCTCATATCTCTGTACAGGACGAAGATGTCGGAGTCGGGAAACCGCTCCTTGAGCCTCGTAGCCTGGAGCAGGGAAGTGGTACAGCAGATTCTCGAACAATAGGGTCTTGTCTCGTCCCTGGAACCCACGC
>JAFDIC010000384.1 GCA_019308525.1 Deltaproteobacteria bacterium | reverse complement strand
TCACGCGGGGAAGACCGCGCACGTATTCCGCTAGTTTGAAGACATCAATCACTCCTCCTATGTTATTCCCACAATCGCAGATAAAGACGCCAATCCTGGGATCCTCTTGGCTCACATCGCGTTCCGGTGGTAATTGATCTTCTCCTTCATCTGAGTCTTCAGGAGATCCAGAGTGTCGGGATGCCATACAGGCTGCGGCACTGGCCTGCACCATGGTTTCAGGGATATCTTTCGGGCTTTCCAGCAGCCCACATACATAGATGCCTGGAATAGAGGTGGCAACTGGATTGAACCCTTCCGTCTTCACAAAACTATGGGGATTCAGATCCAAGCCAATCCTGTTGGCCAAATCAACAAAATCTGGGCCGATTTCAAACCCCGTTGAGAGGACTACCATATCGAAGAGTTCCTCACGGCAGATTTCCTCTCCCAAAGGCAAATAGGTGACAGACAGGCTATCCGTACCGGGGACGGCCTCAACGGTATGGGGTCGAGTTCGTTCAAGTCGAATATCGAATTCCTCTTTGGCTCTCTTGAGATATAGCTCGTAATCCTTCCCCGAAGTCCTCAAATCCATGAAAAAGATAACTGTCTCGATATCGTTTTGAAATCTCTCCTTTGTCACTATGGCCTCTTTGAGTGCATACATACAGCACACGCTGGAACAATAGGACAGACAGCCTTGTTTGACACTCCTCGAACCAACGCACTGTATCCAGGCTATCTTCTGGGGTCGTTTTCCATCGGAAGGTCTCCGAAGCTCCCCCGAGGTTGGGCCTGAGGCGGAGAGAATCTGTTCATATTCTAACCCAGTAACTACATTCGGGTGAAAGCCATAGCCGTATTCCACCAGTATTGAAGGGTCGAACAAAGCGGCTCCAGTGGCGAGAACTACCGACCCTACCTCTATCTCCCGGGTTGTTTCCCTCTCCTCTGGCAGTATCGCTCCCGCCGGACAAACTTCCACCAACCTGTCAACGTCCCTGCACTTGTCCGGTTCTATGGAATAGGCGAACGGCGTAGCCCTCGGATAACGCATACATGTGGGTGCCCTATGGTCGAGTCCAGGAGTAAAGCGAACACATTCGGGGAACTCTTTGTAACAATCCCCGCAGGCAGTGCACTTTTCAGGATCAATGAACCGTGGAGCCGTCTTCAGGGTAGCTTTGAATGCGCCGGCTTCTCCTTGGATATCAACGAGCTCGGTTAAGGGCAACAGGTTGATATGAAGCCGTCTTCCCCCTTCCGCAAGATGGGGGGAAAGGGTACAGAGGTCACAATTATTGGTAGGAAAAGTCCTGTCGAGCAAGGTCATCAAACCCCCAATCGAGGGAGCTTTGTCTATAAGCACACAGTCCCTGCCCGTTTCTGCAATATCCAGGGCCGCTTTGATCCCTCCGACACCACCGCCAATCACCAGCACTTTATTATTGGCTTTCTCAGTCTTTTCAATTTCCATTTTTGTCTCTAATGCCTTTGCATAAGATTCGTTTCATCGAAACGAGAGCATTCTTCAGCCTCCAAGGCCATTCGATCAAAGATCCGCGTAATCGAGGATAGAAGGAAGCCTGTGCTCCCATCCCAGTGTAACGATCTGAACCCCGTCGGCAATGCCTCTGAGCCCTTTGATCATTTCTCCGGCGATAATGAACCCTTCCGTTTCCCGATCTTTTGACTGGCGCATCCGCTTTATGAGATCTTCCTTGATAAAGGCCCCCGGTTCATAAGTGGCTATGTACCTGGCAATGCTAACGGTCTTCAGGAGGAACACCGTGGAAAGGACAAACACACCCAGCTCCTTTATCTTCCTGACGAGTTCGACTAGCCGATTCATGTCAAAGATGTAAGGGGTTATGACGAATTGTGCACCCGCTTCAATTTTTCTCTTTACTCTATCTATCTCTTGAGCGAGCGATTGGTCATCCACAAAAGGGCCTAGAGTACAACCCAAGGTGAAACTGGGGCTGCCGTCCAGTTCGAACCCGGCCATATCCCTCCCGCTTTCGAGAGACTTGATTGCCTTAAGAATTGCTATCTCGTCCAGATCGTCTACCGGCCTGGCATCCACGTGATCGCCGGAGGCCATGTTTTCACCCTTCACGACAACGAGGTTTTCAATCCCTAGGACGTGGGCCGCCAGGACATCACCTTGTATGGCCATCCTGTTCCTATCTCTGCCATATACGTGTATGACAGGCTCGAGTCCTTGCTGTCGCATCAGCACTGCACCTCCAATGGCGCTCATTCTCATGACGCCATTATCCATATCAGGTATCACGACACCGTGGACCCGTTCCTTGATCCTGCGGGCGTTAATTACCATCTCTGAAATATTTACGCCCTTGGGCGTATTCATGTGAGCCAGGACCACAAAATCCCCTGAGGACAATCGTTTGTTGAAGCTCATAAGTCACCTCTTCATCTTTACTTCTTAGAAAGGTTCAATACCGGGTATTTGTTCCCGAATTCTCACTCTCAACAGATTGAAAAACCCTGATCTTGACCGGGTCCCGCCAGGCACTTGTTTTTCCCTCTCTCGGCACCTTTGGGCACCCATCTTCACTCCTTTGTTAACCAGCACAAAGATTTTATTTTCAGCAAGGTTCATGCCAAAAAAGCGATCGCGTCTTAGAAATCAAATGGCTTGCCAGATCAATGAGTTATCTGATATCAATCTTTCTCTGGACAAACCCCGAAAAATCCCGGCCGATTGCAAATATGAAATGTAATCTTTCAGTATCTTTGCGACCATGCAAGTTACCAGGCCCCGGAGTACTTCACCGTGCCTGACGAACCTTATCCCAAACTATCCGGTGATTCGTGAAAACCGCTCTCACCTTGGTAATTGGTGTTTTCCAGCAGCTTTGATCAATAGGTCGGAATAGGTCCCAAACCGAAGAGGATTGCCTCTTACAACGTACAAGGTGGAAGGTGGCTAAGATCTCTCCACCATCTACCGACAGACTTAACACTCTGGAGTCCATTTCTAGTGCCGGCATCCGGGCCATGCGCTTTTGCCCTCACATCCAGCACGAAGTTTGGAGTATAGGAAACAGATTTTCCTGTGTCAATGTATAATGAGATGAACCGCTGCCAAGTGGATGATATCAAGGAGGTTCTGAACATACTGGAGGAAAAGAAGGTTGCAGTAGACATTGGGGTGTCTCCCAGGGGTCGGGAGGCCCCGGTGAACACATCTTTCTCAAAGGGGCGCCCCTCAACGAAGTGGTTCAATGGTGGAAATAAAGACACAAGACAGCACGTCAAAAGGCAAAAGACAGGGGGTCAGACGCCAGTATGTGGGGGCGGCATCTTGGCGCGATCAGGCAAGTGACGCGTGATCGGCAACAAGTTCCAAGAGACCGACGACCGGTGACCGAGGACAAATGCCCGATCAGCCATGAGGCGGTTGCCGCGGTTCCGTAATCCTGAACCCTCAATTTTGCACTCCATCCATCTCAACCAACTTTCACCCAAATCGTGATCCAGGCCAAAACCGTTGCGTTGCGATATCGCAATCTCTCGAGAGATCTATATTGCAGACTTGAAATAAGGGACCGGCCTCCAAACAGCACACAGCCGGCAGGCCTGTCATTTTTCCTGACATTTCCATATGATGGCTAAATTCGCTGAATTTGGCATGCTAAATGCTTATAATGTACCTGAGCTTGGGCCTTGGTTTCGTCTGTAGAGCCAGGCGACAGAAAGGACCAAGGCCCTGGGCAAATGAACGGGCTTAAATTAAAGGGGGAAACATCATGCGTGTTGCAGTCTCGTCACAGGGAGAAGATCTAAATGCCGAGGTGGACCCCAGGTTTGGCAGGGCTTCCAAGTTTTTGGTGGTGGACACCAAGGATATGTCCTTTGAAGTAGTGGAAAACAGCCAGAGCCTCAATCTACCGCAAGGCGCAGGGAT
>JAFDIC010000383.1 GCA_019308525.1 Deltaproteobacteria bacterium | reverse complement strand
CCTTGGTCACCTCGATGAGGTGACCCCCGTGGGTGGAGGTGATCAGGGTGTTGCCGTTGGGCAGGCGCTGGACCGCACCCTGTCGATAGGAGAAGAAGCTATTCGAGTGTTTTGTCTCATACTCCCAGACGATCTTGCCTGTCTTGATGTCCACCTCCACGGCTGCGGAACGGTTGCCTTCTGGACGTTCAGACCCGTTGTCAAAGAGGATGACCCGATCTTTGCCGATCCAGGTCGCACAATGAGAGCCGAAGACCTTCTGGTCGCCGTTGTCATACCATGAGGGCCGCCTTCCCTGGCCATAAGCACTGGGATTGCCCCACCTGTAGACGATCTCGCCTGTTTTGTGATCCACCAGGTAGAACTCGCTGAAGTTCCTGGAATTCAGGATTACCTGGTCTTTTTCCGGGATATATCCCACGGTGTTGAAGTGGGTCCAGTCAAAGTCCGGATAAAGGGCCCCTACAGGCTTTGGCAGATGGTAATTGATATCGAGCTGGTTGGGCCCTGTCCCGATGTGATCCCACACGTGCCATTCCCAGACTGTCTTCCCGGCCATGTCCACTTCCCGGACAAAGTCCACCCAGAAACCATAGTGCCACTTGCCCCTACCAAAAACAGATGGCGGTATGGTTTTGGGATCGCGCCCTTTCGCAATAGCCTCTTCGATGCTCTTGAACTCCCAGCCCAGGATCAACGTATTCCCGTTGGGCATGCGCCAGAATGTATGGTGCTGTACCTCTGTGGGAGTCATCATCTTGTATTCCCAGACGACATTACCATCCCAGTCGATCTCCTGGACAATGCCCGATGTCCCACCGATGGAGCAGGGTGCTCCCTTGGGTCTTCCGCCCCTCAGCAGATTGCCGTTCTCCAGCAAAATAGCGTAAAGCCCAGGAGTATACTCGGTCTCCCACTTGTGTACCAGGTTGCCTTCCATGTCAATAAGGTAAGTGGTCTTGCAGTTGATCATGGGGGAAATCACGGTATACCCGTTAAAGGCCTTTGCCTTGTTGTACTTGAGGACCCCTGTTGATCCGACAATGGCCTCATAGGCCTGGGCGGAAATAAATGTTGAGAAAATCAACGCAAACGACACTGCAATAATCACTGATACTTTCTTCATTCCTACCTCCTTCTTATGGACAAAAGTTTGGATCAAAAGTAAACCCCAGCCTCGAGACAATAATTTCCGCATCACCTCCTTTCTCTAAGGCGGTGCCTCCAGTTCAGACAGTCTTGATTGCTCCAGCCTTCACTTCTAATCCCGAATATCTAGTTCGTGACCAACCGTCCTTACCCACCAGAACCTTACCGGTGCCCGGAGACCCTGCTCTTAATGGGACATCCATCCCGCTTTCTGCTTCCTTCGCCAACACGGCGCCTACGAATACACTATCTCAAAACTATGGAGGACCTCACCAACTGGCTTTAGAACGTCCGGTTTGACAAAGGAGATTTCCAATCTGTCGTCTTCGACATCGACCCATGTACACCCCGAAGGTGTCCAGTATCTCTTGTATCCTGTCACGGACTCGGGAAACTTCCATGGAGCGCCTGCGCTTCCCACACAAACATAGTGTATACCGTCCACCGGGATGTCCGTAAACACGTGGTCATGCCCGTAAAAGAGGGCCTGGACCCCGAACTCCTTCATCCACCTATGGATAACCGCCTGTTCCCCTACTCTCGCAGCCCTTCCACCCCCGCGGCCATACCTGGAGTTGACATCATCACCTGCATTGCCTCCCACCGTGTGATGGATGAAGATGAGCTTCCATTTTGCCTTGGACCTTGAGAGGCTTTCATGGAGCCATTCCCTTTGCTCCTTTCCAAGGGTCCAGTCGTCTGCCCTCCCCCCAGGAGATTGCATGGCATGGTCAGAAGCCGTGTATCCTGTCACATTGAGGGCTATGAAAAGCACGTCACCCCATGTGAACGCGTAGTAGTCCTCATTCCCGCTTCCACCTTCCGGATAGGTCCCTGGCCCAGGATTTGGTATCCATGCCGTTCGAGCATTTCGGGCCCAGCCTCGCTCCCTATCAGGGTGCCATCCATTCTCCCCTTCCCAGTTCCCAAGCACCTTGTACACGGGCACCGAAGAAGGCAGTTCCCCCAAGGCGTGGCGTAGGGCCGAGTAAAGTATCGGGCCGAACCTTGGTTCAGTCATGGGGCTACCGTGAGATGTGAAGGTCTGGATATTATCCCCGAGCATAAAGGCAAACTCCGGCTTCCTGGCAAGGATCCCCTTGCCGACTTCCCTCAATACTTCCATGCGATCCCTGTAAAAGGGGGCGATATGCGCATCTGAGAACACTGCAAATGAAAATGATGAGTGTTTCGTCCTCTGGGTCCTGAAGGTGCCCCTGGCTACCATCCAAAAATCGGGGTTGTTTTTCCGTCTGGCATACACTTCATATTCGTAATTTGAATCTGAGAGCAGGGGTTCCAGGGGGATATTCATTGGCGTGAAGGCCTTTACAAGGTATTCTTCCGTCTTTTTCCACGCTCCCTTCCTGGAACCACCACGCCTCCTGAACCTTATATGGCACGCTATGTCCTCTTCCCCTGCCACCAGATTCACGGTAATCGAAGAAGTCGTGGGCCTTCCAAGATAGGGACGCGTAAGGAGTGGTTGATCTCTTTCAGTCGCTCGCGCGCCAGGCACATTCAGCAAAAATGAGCCTGGAAATGCTGTTAAGGCTGCACCCGTGAGCACGCTCTTCTTGATAAACTTTCTCCTGGATATGTTGTCCATAGGATTTCCGGCCCGTAAAATCTACGAAATTCTATAAAGGTAACATACCTCGCTGAACCAATAGCCTAATATGAAGGAAGTCCTGATGCTTCTTCTATTTCGAACCAGTCTTTGATCATTTCCCACCACTTTTCCTTGTTGGCCTTCCTGGCTTCTATCGCTGCCTTTCCATCAGGTCCCACAAACAGCAAGACATATTGACCCGATGTCCACAGGTCGGGCTTCAGGAACATCCTTCCAGTATTCCCCCTGGTGACAGACTCTAACTCTTCCTTGCCCAGCACCTCCTCGGCTATATCCTTTATGCCGCGCGGCTCATCCAATCCCCCCATGATAATGATGAATCCCGCGCCCTTGTAATTACTGTAGTACTCGGGGCCCACTGATCTCACGGGCACCTCGTTGGATTTCAGGAAGTCAATCCATCCCTGGGATTCCTGGATCGTTCTGTCGGTGGCCACGACAATAAGGTCATCTGCAAGGGCAAAAGGGACAACCGAAAGGAAAACTACTGCTGAAAATGCCAAAATCATCATAGACTTTCTTGAATTCATCTTCATTACCTCCCCTATCAATTAGTTTCTTGTTTCGGACACAAGGGTCATGTGATGTATTCTCGCCAGAATGCCAGGGGCATATGGACATCCCCTGGCAATTGAGGTTCCCTTGGCCAGTTCAAAGGCCTCGTCCCTTCCAAGTAATACACATTTGGCAGGGTGTTGACCTTGGGATTGATCAGGCGTACCAATCTCTTCCCTGTTTCTCTCAGAAGGCGGCTCACTTCGCTTCCAGTATCATTCAAATCTCCGAATAGGCGCGCCCTGGTCGGGCAGACCTCCACGCACGACGGTTCCAGCCCTTTCTGTATCCGTGCCTGGCAAAAATCGCATTTGTCCGCCACATGCCTCAAAGGATGCCTGTACCTTGCGCCGTAAGGACATGCAGGGACACAATTTCCGCAATTTATGCAAATTTTGGGATCTATAAGCACCAATCCATCTTTGGACTTGTACGTCGCCCCGGGTACGGGACATGCTGCAATACAAGAGGGTTCATCGCATTGCATGCAATTGCCCGGCTGATAGAAGAGACTTACGCCATTTACGTCAATCTGCTTTCTAATCCAGTTCCTGTAATGGCCTGGGGGGACTCCATTAGTGATC
>JAFDIC010000382.1 GCA_019308525.1 Deltaproteobacteria bacterium | reverse complement strand
ATCAGTAGTGCCACGAAGAAGATATGAAGCGTATATACTTCGGCAGAGGCGCTCTGGGACCAAAATACTTGAGAAAAGGCGAGGACCAGGGCGGTGAAGAGAGCTCCGAACCTGGATCCAGTCATTCGTTTCACCAGGGAGTACACAATCCACAAGGTAGCAGTGGCAAAAGAGGCCGACATGAGATTCATCCTGAAGCCGATATTGCCAACGGGCAGGAGGCAGAATATCTTGCCTATGAGGGAATAGAGGGGATAGCCGCTGTTATGGGGAATCCCCAGTGAAAAAGCGGCGGCCGTGAGTTCGCCACTATCACCCAGGTATACGGTCGGGCAAATGGTGCTGAGGTAGACTCCAAATGCGAGTGGAACCAAGAACAGAGAGGCCATTAACTGTCACCCGGCATTTTTTCTTGGTCTGGACATAGCCCTTCCTTTTTCATGAGCTCCAGAATTTCCGGCTGGTTCACATCGATACTCAGGGAACGACGAAAGACTTTTACCGCCCCATCCCTGTCCCCCGCTTTGTACAGGGCCAATCCCAGGTTTTTCAGATAGGAATGCTCGCGGGGTTTCAATCCTACCGCCTTCTCGAAGTATTCTGCGGCCCTACCATAATCGCCCTTCTTGTAGTAGTAAACCCCCCAGCTATTACTTACCGTACCCTCGTCCTTGCCCGCCAATACCTTTTCCAGCTCAACTCTTGCTTCCTCAAAATAGCCGTAGTCTGCAAGAATATTTGCCACCTTGGTGCGGACCACGCTGTCGTCATATCCGATTCGTGAAGCATTCCTCAAGTATTGGAGCCCAAGATCCTGCTGCGCCGCAAGGAACAGGTAATGACCGTACCTGAGATGAAAATAGGCCTGCACCTGCCTGGTCATGAAATCCCTCTCGAACTTTTCGTAGAAACTGTCTGATGAATAGTATTTCCACATATTTCTGACACGGTACGGAATCCCCTGATCTACTTTTTTTGCAACCCCGTTGAGCAGTCCTTCAGGGACCAACCGGTACCCCTGGGGTAAAGACAGGGTCGCGGGCACGAATGTGAGGTAATAGATTCCCGCGGGGGACAGCTTTTTTATTATCTCCTTTTCGAGGATTCTCCTGTACTCCTCCCACTCACCGACAAAGCTGCCCTTTCCCTCCCCCAGGTAGGGCATCTTGTACAGGATATTGTGCCGGTCGAATAGTATGAGGTCGGGTCTCATCCTTTCCGCGATCCTGGCGTAGGCAACGGGGAAGAAATTGTTGTCCCCCTCCAGGAAAAGGATGCTTCCAGGCCCGGTAGTCCTCAAGGCATTGACAGCATATTCGTAGGCCGTGTAATTGCTGCTCTGGTTGGAGGCTGAAAAGTTCAGGAGCAATGGGAGCGCCGGTACCGCGTAGCAAAATCCTTTCGCCAGCCGCTGGATCCCGATACTGATCTTCGGCCGGTTTCTCAGCCATTCCAATCCCCCGGCAATGCCCGTCCCCGATAGAATGGTAAGGACAACCAGGGTAGGCAGGGCAAAGGGTGTGACCTTTATGGAAACGACGTTGAGGAATACGGCGTATGCGAGATCAAAGGTGATCAGGAGTACAAAGAAGACCTGCCAGCGCAGGGGCCTTAGCTTGAGAAAACCCCAAAGGGCTACCAGGAGAATCACCCCTAGTTGTGTTCCGACCAGTGATAGGGTCTGGTTGGTCCGGTGGAAATACCCCAACAAAGTCTGGCTCAGCATGTAAACTTCTCGATGAGTGCGGCCGGTCACATGTGCCAGGAACCTTCCCAGGGTATTGGGATCACCCCAGTGAATGGCCGCGCCGGCATTGGTGCGTATGGGCAAGTAGATATAGACGAAAAGGCCTGTCAGAAAGAGAAAAACCAGGACAAGGATATTTGTCGGTCCAAAAAGGGCCTTCCTGTCCCTTGCGACGACCAGGAAAACGACGGCAGGCGCAAGCATCAATGTCTGGAGATGATTTCCAAAGCTCAACCCGGTGACGAATGCAAAGAGGCACAGGAGATGGAAATCCCCTTCCCTGTCCCACCTCCACAGGATGTAGATCAACAGGGCAAGGAAAAAGAGATGCATGGAATAGACTTCTGAGGCCACGGTCTGGAGCCAAAAAAGAGGGGTGAATGCCAGGATCAGGGTGGAAGAGAGGGCAGCGACCCTGGAGGAAGTCAAGCTTGCAACGATCCCATATACGAGCAACAGGCAACCGACCGCAAGGACGCTCGACATGAGGTTCATCCTAAACCCTACGTTGCCGATGGGTATCAAGCAGAAAATCTTTCCCAAAAGGGCATAGAGGGGGTAACCGCTGTTGTGAGGTATGCCGAGAGAAAACGCCGCCGCGGTCAATTCCCCGCTATCTCCCAGGTACACGCTGGGGCAGATTGTAATGAGGTAAACCCCGAAGGAGATAATCGCCAGGAATGCATACGAGGAATGGCTTGGCCTTGCATTGTTCATTTCACCCATAACCGTGCTCCGGTCTTCTCCAGGCGTGAAGGAGGAGTATCATCTCCCTGAGAATCGAGATCTCCTCCCCGGGCCCTGGCGTCAACACCGTACACACCTCGAACGATGTAAAGGGGGCGTTTCTTGGACTCATCATATATCCGGGCTATGTATTCTCCCAGCAAACCTATGGCAATAAGCTGGATACCACCCAGGAAGAGAATAAGGGTAACCAGGGTAGTAAAGCCTGTCTGGGCCACCTCTATCCCCAGTAGCCTCTTGACTACGAAAAAGGAGGCCAATAGAAAGCCCACTATGCTGATAACCATTCCCATGCAGGTCATGATCCTCAGGGGCTTATAGGAAAAACTGAAGACAGCATCGAGTGCATAGCTGACCAGGCGTTTCAGTGATTGTTTTGGCTCGCCTGCGGCCCTCTCCTCCCTGTCGTAACAAACCACGTCCTGGGTGAATCCCACCCAACTCCTCAGGCCAGGGAAAAAGCGGTTTTTTTCCGGCAATCTCTTGAGTTCTTCCACTGCCAGCCGATCCAGGAGGCCGAATATGCCGGCATGGGATGGTATCGGGTAATCGCTGATCCATGCAAAAAGCCTGTGAAAGACCTCGAAGCCGATCCTTCTTATCCCCTTCTCTTTGCGGCTTCTTCGTTGGGCCCTCACGACCTGTTTCCCTTCCCTCCATCTTGCCAAGAGCTCGGGGATCAGTTCCGGAGGATCCTGGAGATCTCCGTCCATGAATATGGCAGCATCCCCGGCGCAATGGGCAAGGCCTGCTGCAATGGCCGACTGGTGTCCAAAGTTCCTGGAAAGATCCACTATGGTGAACCTTGGATCTTTTCTATTCTGCTCCAGCATTATCTCGAGGGAACGGTCCGTACTTCCGTCATTCACGTAAATGACCCGCCATGAAACTCCCTCCTGTTGATCACAGACCTGCTTCAGCCTCCGGTTCAGTTCCGCCAGGTTCTCCTCCTCGTTGTATATGGGAATAACGATGTCTAGCTTCAATCCCGAGCCTCCTTCATTTAACGGCCTTCCAAGGGTAAGCATTTCTGTGACCTCTCCGGGGCCCCCTCCTGAGCGCGAAGGTCCAGATGTCGTTTATGACATATACAAGTATTGCCGAGAGTCCGATTGCCAAAATATTTGAAACCAAGTAGTGGACAACCCTCGCCAGCAATATGGTGAGAGCGTACTGGAGGCTGATGGCCAACGCACAGGCAAGATAATACCGGCACATCTGGGCAAAAAAGCCATGCCGTGTCTTTCCTTTCCTCTCCTTCCAGGTCCACCACCTGTTCAAAAGAAAATTATTCATTGTTGCAACGAAGATGGCAATGGCCAGCGAAATTTTGAGCCTTGTTTCAGGTGGGGTAAGTGACTTCAAGAAAACCTCTTGGTTTAGGTATAGCATCATCAGATTCACAATTGTGCCCGATGTCCCAACGATCCCGAACTTTATGAACCTG
>JAFDIC010000381.1 GCA_019308525.1 Deltaproteobacteria bacterium | reverse complement strand
GAGCTATTGAAAAGGTTCTCCAGGGTCATGCTGGAACGGCTTCATGCCATGAGACTTCAACTGCTGGATGTGTACGGGAAATAGCAAGGGGAGGAAACAGATTGAAAGCACATGCCCATGACGTGATGGCACCACGCCCCTTTGTGATAGAGAGGTTTAAGAAGGAGACCCATGATACATTCACCTTAGAGCTTTCTCCTTCAAAGGGGGGCGGTGCATATTCCTTTAAAGCAGGTCAGTTTAACATGCTTTATATGTATGGGGTGGGCGAAGTCCCCATATCAATAAGCGGCGACCCTTGCGATGGTAACAGACTCGTCCATACAATCCGTGCTTACGGTTCTGTTACCAATGCCATGATCGGCCTCAAAAGGGAGGAATGGATAGGTGTCAGGGGGCCGTTTGGAAACCATTGGCCGATCGAAGAACTTGCGACATACGACATTTTGCTGGTAGCAGGCGGGATCGGCGTCGCACCCCTGAGACCCGTGCTTTACCATATCCTGGCCAATCGAGAAAAGTACGGCAAGGTTGCCTTGCTTTACGGAGAAAGGACACCAGGAGATATCATCTATAGAAAGCAGATCGAGCAATGGCGGGGGCGGTTTGACCTGGAGATCGAAGTGACTGTGGACAGCGCGAGAAAGGGCTGGCGGGGCAATGTTGGAGTTGTGACCACTTTGATTCCCAGGATTCAACTGGATCCCCTTAATACCTTTGCTCTCATATGCGGTCCGGAGATCATGATGCATTATTCGATCCTGGAATTGAAGAAAAATGGCCTGGAGGACGATCACATCTATATCTCCACGGAAAGAAATATGAAATGTGGTGTGGGTTTCTGCGGGCATTGTCAGATGGGGCCTGTGTTCGTGTGTAAAGATGGCCCCGTCTTTAGATTTGACAAGGCAAAGCGGTTTATCGGCAAGCGGGAGTTGTAGATGCCAAAACCCAAAAGACCAAGACTGGCCGTATGGAAGTTCGCATCCTGCGACGGTTGCCAGCTATCCCTGTTGGATTGCGAGGAAGAACTCCTGGAAATCGCCAATGCACTGGAGATAGCCTACTTCCCTGAGGGGTTCAGGGAACTGAGGAAAGGCCCCTATGATTTATCCCTCATAGAAGGAAGCATTACTACCCCCCATGATGCGGAGCGCATTCACAAGATCAGACGGTCCTCAAAGAAGGTTATCGCCATAGGTGCCTGTGCGACAGCAGGTGGTATCCAGGCACTGCGCAATTTTCAGGATGTGCAAGCATTTGTCCGAATCGTCTATCCAAGACCCGATTATATTTCAACCCTTGGTAAGTCAACTCCCATAGCTGATCACATCCAGGTTGACTACCAGCTCCAGGGATGTCCGATCAGCAAGTACCAACTGATCGAGACCGTGAGTGCGTTACTTAGCGGCAGAAAACCATTTCTACCCACTCACAGCGTTTGTTTAGAGTGCAAGAGGAAAGGAAATGTTTGCGTGCTGGTTGCCAGGGGTATTCCATGCATGGGCCCCGTAACACAGGCGGGCTGTGGTGCCCTTTGCCCTTCCTACCACAGGGGCTGCTACGGGTGCTTCGGGCCCAAGGAGACGCCAAACACAAGGTCGCTGAGCCACTGGTGGAGTGAAAGGCTCAAAATGGAAAGGCTTGGTATTATGAGATCCTTTCGCAGCTTTTATGCCAATACCGACCCCTTTCGTAGGGAAAGTGAGGACCATGAAGCCTAGAAGGACGATTAAGGTAGACTATCTCGCACGGGTTGAGGGTGAAGGCGGGTTGACCATAAAGGTCCGGGGGGATGAGGTAACAGAGGCAAGGTTGGATATTTTCGAACCACCCCGGTTTTTTGAGGCCTTCTTGCGAGGGAGGCACTATTCAGAGGCACCGGACATAACCGCCAGGATTTGCGGAATATGCCCCGTTGCCTATATCATGAGCTCGATCCAGGCCATGGAATCCGGATTCGACGTTCGGGTGGATGACAGGATTCGATATCTTCGTAAACTTCTCTACTTTGGCGAATGGATTGAGAGTCACACGCTGCACATCTACATGCTCCATGCGCCTGATTTTCTTGGTTATCAGGACGCCATCCAGCTAGCATCCGATTACCCCGAGGTGGTCAAACGTGGTCTTGAACTCAAGAGAATCGGGAACCACCTCCTTACTGTCATTGGCGGCAGGGAGATCCATCCAATCAATGTCAAAGCTGGCGGGTTTTACAGGACGCCCAGGAAACAGGAACTGGACGGTCTGGTGGATCAACTGAAGTGGGCCCGTGACGCAGCCCGTGAAACGGTTCGCTGGGTGGCGACATTTCCTTTCCCCGCATTCGAACAGGACTACGAGTTCGTTGCCCTGCGGCATCCCGAAGAGTATGCAATCATTGAGGGTGACTTGGTTTCCAACAAGGGGCTGAATATCCCCATCCATGAGTTCGAGAACTACTTCGAAGAACAACAGGTCCAACACTCCACTTCCATGCATGCTGTCATCAAGGGAAGGGGCCCCTATCATGTCGGCCCGCTTGCGAGGTTCAATCTCAACTTTGACAGGTTGACCCCCCTGGCACGAGAGGCTGCACAGGAGGTGGGTCTGAGACCTGGGTGTGAAAATCCTTTCAAGAGCATTATTGCGCGGGCAATTGAGACGCTGCATGCTTGTGACGAGGCCCTTCACGTTATCCAGTCCTATGAAGCGCCTGACGAACCCTTTGTTGAGATCACCCCGCGGGCCATGGTCGGTTACGGTTGCACAGAGGCGCCAAGGGGCATCCTCTGGCATCGATACGAGGTCGATGACCAGGGTACGATCCTGGATGCCAGGATCATCCCCCCCACTGCCCAAAACCAGAAGACGATGGAGAGAGATTTACTTGGCTTTGCTAAAAGGAACATCCATCTACCCCAAGACAAGCTTACCTGGATGTGCGAGCAGGTCATCAGGAACTATGATCCATGCATCTCCTGTTCCTGCCACTTCCTCAAACTGAAAATTGACCGGGATTGACAGAGAAAAAGCTCCGCTCCTCTCGACAGTGGATCGTGGAAAGGCCATGAACAAGGAATTCTACAGCAAGGTCCTGATTGTAGCAGCGGGTAATGAAGCCAGGGGAGATGACGGTGTGGGACCTGTTATGGCCCGGGAGCTGGAAAAGTTCAGCTTCCCGGGGACCAGGATTGAGTATCACAACGGTGATAGCACCTGTTTGCTGGCATACTGGGCGAAAATTCCCCTTGTAATCGTTCTGGATTCGGTGAAAGAAGGGGTGTCACCCGGCAAAACATATCGCTTCGAAATACCCGGGCAACCCATCCCTTTCCAAATTTTCAGTGACTTTTCAACACATCAACTGGGCATTCAAAAGACTATTGAACTGGGCAGGGCGTTGGGTCAATTTCCTTCTCGTCTAATAATCTATGGGGTTGAAGGCCGGTGCTTCGAGATGGGCAGTGGACTTTCCGGGGAGGTAAGAATGGCAGCAGCCAGGGTTGTAAGAAGGGTGAAGAAAGACATCCAAGGGGCATTGGAAAGGGCCCTATCAAGAAGGTAGCAAAATGTTCTAGCGAAAGGAGAAAAGTTATGGTTGATGTTAATATCGAAGAGTTGCTCCGCTGGGATGCGGAGCACATCATGCATTCTGTATTCCCGGTGGGAGAAAATGCAGGGCTTCTTGTGGAAGAGGCCGAAGGAGTAATGTTCAAAGATGCCCGGGGCAAGGAGTATATTGACGGTTCTTCCCAGTTGATTCTACCACGGAAACCTGGTCCCCAGGGCCAGGTCAGAGATCATTGGCTCTGCCCTAAGAAATGAAAAGGATCTAAATCCGAAGCACGAAATCCGAAACAATACTTAATGACCAGAATTCAAATGATCCAAACAACAGGCGTAGCGATTATGATTTTGTTTTTGTCATTAGGACATTAGGTATTTGATTCTGAGATGGCGGC
>JAFDIC010000380.1 GCA_019308525.1 Deltaproteobacteria bacterium | reverse complement strand
TTCAGAGGATATTTTAATCGGTCGGGACTGTAAATATTCTCCAGGGCGTTCTCCCCTTTTGGACACAGTTTGCCCTTGTTAAGAGGATGCGACTCAAGGCCCTCGACCCTTACGGCCTTGCCATCCTCTATGGTGACCTTGCACCCGCAGCTATGATAGCAGAGCGTACAGTCCGTAAATATTACTCTTCTCTCTCCCATCTCTTTTCTCCCTTTCTGTCCCTATCTCGTTGATTCCGTCTCTAGTTTGCCGGAGTGCCACCAATGGCCCGGGGGTTGTCCAAATACCTCTTCCAGTGCCCCATGACCCTGCCCTGCCAGCCGATCTTTCTTCCGGGGTGGATTCCTCCGGACAGGTCCCTCACCAGTCGACTCGGGTCATCCTTTCTTGACATCATGTTTAGTAGCATACCGGTATCTCCTCGTCTACCAATCATTTGTACCCCTATCAACCTTCTCTCTGAAAAGATCAACCGGTAATAGTCACCCATTATACGTCTTTCAATGACATCTTCTTGCGCTCCCTTTAGACCTTGCAAGGTCCTGCCCATGGAAACCGCCCGTGTGCCAAATAGATCAACCACCGTAATATCCATAGATCCAGGGTAAGACCTTCTCGCTCCGGCTGCATTAAGCCCCGCAATCTGCCCTTGTTTCTTTGCATTATGCCACAGGAGAGACAGGCTTTCATCCCCGGTGAGCCTGTCTTTGCTCTGGGCGCAATCCCCGCAGGCGTATACATCCGGGACATCCGTCAGCATCTTCCTATTTGTCCTTATACCACCAAGTTTCCCAATCTTTATCCCTGCACTGGAAGCCAGGTCAACATCGGGGGCCATCCCGGCAGCCATGATTACCATGTCGCAGGGTATCTCTCTCTTGGTGGTGATCGCCTTGTCCACTGCTGATCCGGATCCCCTGAACTCAACCACTTTTTCTCCGGTGATGACATTGATCTCCCGCTCTTCCAGAAGATTATGAACCAGCAAAGATGGCTCGCGATCAAATACCTGGGGCATTAGCCAGTCTGCCATTTCTACGAGGTAGACCGTGTACTTGCGTCTTCTCAAGGCAATGGCCACTTCCACTCCCACCGGGCCGGAGCCCACTACCAAAGCCCTTGTCCCCCCGAAATTGATGGCCCTCTCCACGTCGTCCAGGGTCTTGAATGTGAAAACACCATCCCTTTGCGCGCCCCTTATGGGTGGGATGAGTGGCCTGCTGCCCGTGGCAAGGATCAACATGTCGTAGGGCAGTTCCCTGTCTTCAAATTCTATCTTCTTTTCATCCGGATCGATCCTGTGAACATGTTTCCCCAGGAAAACCCTGATTCCCTGCTTCTCATAATCCGTGGTGCCTTTGAGGAAGACCTTTTCCCTCTCTATCTCCCTGCCGAGGTAGTTGGGCAAGATACAGGGAGAGTACAGGGGGTGGGGGTCCTTGGAAAAAACAACAATCTCCACGCCCCGGTCCACCTTCCTGATGTATGATGCGGCTGTGTTGGCGGCTATGCCGTTACCTATTATTGCGATGCGCTTCATTGAGTCCCATGAAAGGTACCATACCTCTGGATCAAGTCCTCCATTTTGTGCAAAGCTTCCCTCTTGAGCCTCATACTCGCCGTCCTGGCGTCGACGTATTGGATTGCCCCTGTTTCGCAAAACCTGACACAGGTGGGATCACCACCGCAATGGTCACACTTCGTCACCTTGTGACCGTCCGTATCGATCCCTATGGCCCCGAATGGACATACCGCCACACAGGACTTGCATCCAATACACAGATCCATGTCATGCCTGACAAGGCCCGTCCCTTCTTCCTGTTCCAGGGCACCGGCTGGACACACGGATACGCAAGGGGCCTCGTAGCACTGCTGACACACCACGGGCAGGTTCAAGGACATGGCTTCGATCTTTACTACCTGTATCCTTGACTTGGTGGGGTTGATGACCTTCTCCTTTGTAAGGGAGCAAACGATCTCACATATCCTGCATCCCGTGCACCTTTCCGGGTCCGTAAGTATTAAATCCTGCATCGTACCTCGTCCTTTTCTCAACGGGATTATCTTGCATTCTCCTTGCACTAAAGGGTATGGGAAGGCTCCCCGTCCAACTGTAATCTCTTGAGAGTCTCCTTCCTGGGGACGCCGTTAGAATCCCAGCCATGTTCTTCGTAATACTCGTCCAGCATCCTGTCAAAGGCCTCTCTGTCAAGAAACTTGCCCCGGGTCTTGGACATCCCGCTTTGTGTGGGCTCTGAATAGTAGGGGTCCGGCAAGTAGTCATCCTTTCTGGTAATTCCTCCCTCCCTTATGTTGAAAAGCCGCTCCAGGGTATAGCACCTCTCCGCGCTCTCCATTAGCTCCCCGGGGGGCATTTCGATACCCGTAAGGTAATACAATAGCTCAGAGTATTCCTCATACTTCGGCATGGTCGGGCTAATAAACAGGGTCTGGAACTTGCATGTCCCCAGTGAATCAACCAGCTCGTACAGTAACTCCATGTAGTGTATGAGCTTTGCCTTCGTCTCATAGGCGTTGTAATCGCTGGATACCCTGAAGCCATAGAGTTTTTCCGCGAATTCTTCCGGCAGACCGTAAAGGTCGGTGGCGGGCCTGCTCCTCAAATGATCCGCGCCCCTCGTGGAAACAGCCACGCCAAGCGCCAGGGATGGCACGGAACGGTCATCGGTCCCTACCATGCCAAGCCCCTTTACGTGGAGCGCATATTTATCCCCGCCTCTGCCCATCCTTTCCACCGCAGGGAGGAGACCGTCTGCCAGAACGCCTCCAACCCCCTCCTTCCTGACGATCTTCTCCAGGAGCAGGGGAAGGACCTTTGATGAATTTTCCCAGGCAAGGTCCAGTTCATCCGTATCCTGCCTGTCTATTATCCCCCTGTTGTAAAGGTCCATCAACCAACCGATGATGTTACCCGCTTCAGCCAGGTCAAGGCCGTATTTATCCACGATATGTTGTGCTTCCAGTATTGTTTCCCAGGACCTGTTGTAGACGATATTTCCCAGGGCCATGAGCGTGTAGTATTCGGGACCTTCACCCCTGAGGCCCTTCTTGGGCCCTTCATTGATCATCCACTTGTGGCGGCAATGCACGGCGCAACCATAACAGGCGGTGCTCCCCAGGGAGTACTTTTTCAAGAAGGTGTCAGGAGTAAGGGAAAGATCATCCATCCTGTTCAGGCCAAAGTTCTTTACCCTCAGAATACCCGTGGTGTTGGTGGGGTTGTATTGCATCATGGTCCCTTCGAGGCCGAAAAGGTAAGCCGCCTTGCTCCCAAGGATTCTTCCCTGAAGTTCCCTGTAGTAATCCAGGGCCTTTTCAGGAAACTTGACTTCCAGGTCCAGGGTGCCCCTCACGGCAACGGCCTTGAGGTTCTTGGACCCCATCACACAACCCATGCCGGTCCTGCCACCGGCGTTCTTTGGGCCCGTCCTGACGTTTGCAAACCGTACCAGGTTCTCTCCCGCCAGGCCTATGCAGATCACCTTTATCTCGTCGTCCCCCAGTTCTTGACGTATGAGTTCGGGCGTCTCGAATGTGTCCTTACCCCACAGATCATTTGCGTCCCGAATCTCTATCCGCCCGTCCCTGATCCACAGGTAGACAGGTTTTTCTGCGCGGCCCTTTATCACCAGGTGATCGAAACCAGCGAATCTCAATTCCGGGGAAAAGAAGCCACCCATGTTGGAGTCACCCATCAGGCCTGTAATGGGGCTCTTTGATGCAATATCCGTTCGTCCTCCTCCGGGGGCAGGCCCTCCGCTTAACAAACCCGCGCCAATCAGCAAGGGATTCCCTGGGGCCAGCGGATCAGTCCCTGGTTGCAGGTGGTTGTAAAGGAGGTATGCATTGAGGCCCCGCCCCCCTATGAACAATCTCCTCATATTCACCGGGATGGATGATGTCCTCATATCTCCAGTGGTCAGGTCAATGT
>JAFDIC010000379.1 GCA_019308525.1 Deltaproteobacteria bacterium | reverse complement strand
CATGTCAACCTCACTCCCGCGGTGGTCGCCGAGCTTTCCGGGCACCCCAATATCGTCGGCATCAAGGACAGCTCCGGGAGCCTGGGATTGCTCGGCGAATTTCTCCACGGCAGTGAGAAAGACTTCCAGGTACTGGCGGGCACTGCAAGCGTCTTGTTCGGCGCCCTTGCCCTGGGGTGCCCGGGCGCCGTGGTTGCCCTCGCCAATGTCGCCCCTGAAGCCTGCGCCCGGATCCACGAGCTAGTCAGGGAGGGGCGATATGAAGAGGCCAGGGGCATCCAGCTCAGAATGCTCCCTGTCGACAGGGCCGTCACCGCCACGTACGGGATTCCGGGCTTGAAATCGGCCCTGGATATGGTGGGGTACTTCGGAGGCGACCCCAGGCTTCCCCTCCTCCCGTCCACGGAAGAGGAGAAGGCAGATATCAGGGAGATACTGAAGCGGGCCCGGCTCCTGGGTTAGTTGTTTCTCGCGTCGTAGAAGTCCCTGGCCATTATTTCGGTCAGTTTGGCCAGCCACGTCATAACGTCACCTTTCAGATCCTTCCTGGATGTAAAACCCAGGGCCTCCCTTTCCCAAAGGGGCCATTTCCGGGATTCATCCATATACAGGCAATTTCCAAATCTGTATTCAATGTGATAGGCAACAGGATAGTCCTCCCCCACTACAAAGACTCCTACAAAGACATAGCCCAGCCCGTAGAGGTCCGCCATATATGACCTGATTGCCTTATCATCGGTGTAGTTCAGGGGTATCTCCGGCAGGGGCAACATCTTCATGCCCTTGAAGGACTCTAAGATCCTGTCCCTGGTGAATCCAAGAAGCTCCCCGCGCGAGAGACCCGCCGCTTCGGCGTCCCCGTAAAGGACGAGATCTATCTTTCCAAATCCCCTGATCGCATCAAGGGCATTCAAAGGGTCTTCCAGGGATCCTGGTAGTTCCTGCGCCATCGCCGGGGTACCGGCGAGGAGAAAACATATCATCCAACTGGTAGCCAGAATAGATCTCATGCCTGTTCTCGTCCCCCAAACAGCTCGCTTCCCTTAGTACGGGGCAGTAGAATCCCTTTGAAACCCTGTACTAACTAGAATAGCCCCTGGACCGCGCCCGGTCAAGCCAGGCTTTGGCCCAGGGGCCACAGAAGGAGGTTGATAATGCCCAAGAATTATACTACATTGTGGTATTCCTGTCAATGTTTTTTCTCAAGTTCCATGGACGGTATGATACGGAGGTGGTAAGATGCCATTCCATAAACCATTTCCATAAGAGACCTTGTTCCCCGGGTGCCTTGAGACGTCCCATGCCAAAGGAATCTCACAAATCTGCAATTTGTCCGAATCACGCAAACAGGGAACTGCCGAGCAGACCCGGGACCTATGCTATCATCTGTGAATCGGGCAGGGAAAAAGGATCAATCCGGATCGGAAGAATCGGTAGGCTTGAACTCAAGCAGGGGTACTATGCCTATGTGGGGAGCGCGTTTGGTCCTGGAGGCCTCAAGGCCCGGGTTTCGAGGCATTTACTTGGGCCCAAACGCTTGCGATGGCATATTGACTACCTCGGGAAGGTGGCAAAACCCAAGGAGGTGTGGTATACTTGCGATCCCGTTATCAGGGAACATGATTGGGCAGGGGTGATGGCCCAATGGCGGGCTACATCCATCCCCCTCAGGGGCTTTGGGGCATCTGACTGCCGTTGCGAATCACACCTCTTTTTCTTCCGGGATCTTCCTGATATAGGGGATTTCAGGGATAAACTCCGTCTCACGTGTTCCGATCACGGCTCCTTATCGGTACACAAACTCCCTTAGGAAGAGGAGAGCGAGGACCACCACTGCCTGATGAGATTCAGCAAGGCATGAAACCCCTGCTGAACCCGGGGGTATCCAAGAGCAAAGGAGACATCATGGGCAAAGCCAAGTTGCTGTTATTATCCTTTTTGATCCTCTCCGGATGTGCGAGCCGGATGCAAACGGGACAGTTGCAAAACATCGCCAAGGACTGGTGCTTGGTGATAAGGGCAAGCCAGATTATTCCCGTGTACCCCCTGACTGAAGACCTCCAGGTAGGGGACATCTTCCTTGTCCAATATAATGTGGATGAGCAACACGCCGCATATACAGAGCAGGGTTTTCTTCCCCTGGACAACATGATCTCCCGCATAGACCCCAAGGGTTTTTATGATTTTTACGACCTCTCCTTTGCCCGGGATAATCCACAAATACAACTTCCCGCAGAATGGCTGTCGCCCGGGAAGAACAAGAGCTGGGAACAGGCACCAACCGCGAACTTCCCCACCTATTCATTCGCGGTCAAGAGCGGGGCGGGGATCAACCTCGGAATCCCGGTGCAGAGTGTCCCCATCGGGTTGAGCTTGCTGGGTTCAGATGCGGCCCAGGGCACGATAACGATCGGGGAGGCAAAGACTTACGGGCTTGACACCATTACCCTGTACCAGGAAAACATTCTCCCCTGGGAAAAAGAACATCGCAATTTCTTGAGAAAGTTCGCCTCTCAGGAAGGAAAGAAGAACTATATTCGAGTTGTCTCCAGGGTCTACCTTGCCGGGCGAATGAATGTCACGCTGACCACATCCGAGTCCCAGGCCGCCGGACTCACCGTCGGTGCGCCCAAACCCGTTGAATTGCTCACCTTGAGATCCGCCAGGGTAAAGGAAGGAGTTGAGGCGGGGACTACCGAAGATTATGCGGAATCGTTGAAAAGGTTGAACTCCTATATAGAAGGAGTTCTTTCGGGAGCAAGGGGGAAAGCAGGAGAAATGCTCCCGGGCGGGACCGTAAAGATCGTGGCAGCCTCCAGCCGGGGGATCAGCATGGAGGAATCCTTCAGGCGCCCGCTGGTCATAGGCTACCTGGGGTTTGACATGGCCATAGACCCTGATGGCAGACTCGGTCCTCCCATACCCACTCATGCAGTACTGGAGAAGCAAAGGACTCCTCCATTCGGCTCGATCACAAGATTGCAGATCTACGGGAATGCCAGGCTCTCCTTCACATACCGGATCATAAGGGAGTTGACCTTGAGAGCCAAGGATGACAGGGCCATCTCGCTCAAAGAAGAACTCGACTCCCTGGGGGTCATCGTCCCGAACACATACCCTGTGCCCATATTTTCTCTGAAGCCAGGCACTGATCGCGTAGTGGAGGTCATAGGAATCGGCAAGAATCTCAGGTCCGACCCCCCGACGTTTACTGACGTGACCAGATACATGGGAAGACTGAGGGAGTCCATTGCTGCCCTTGAGAAATCACCTGGTGATTCGGTTGAGAGGGTGGCCTGGCTTGAACAAACCCGTATGCAGATGAGGTTGATGTACGAAAGACTGGGCGAGCACAGGGACATAATTGATAGGGCCAACGAGTATGCAGATCGATTCTAGGAGGTGGAGCAATGGCCCCGGATAACAAGGAATGGTTTATCAGGGACGGCGAATCGGACCCGGAGGAGAGGAATGCCCTCCTCTCCGGCTACCTGGCCGACGTATGGAGCGACCTGGACATCATTCGTATCGAACGAATTGAAGGGATTGACCAGGGCTGGCAGGCTATTTACAAGGAATAGGGCCCGGTGGCCCTGGGAAAAAGGCTGTCACCAGGTTATGCCGTGTTTTTCCAGCTTCTTGTAGAGTGTCCTTCTGTTGATCCCAAGCCTTCGGGCGGTCTCGCTCTTATTACCTCCGGCCTCCTCCAGGGCAGCCAGAATGGCTTCCCTTTCTATTTCTTTCAAGGAATGGTCAGCCCCGGAGAGCGTTCCCGGGCATCCTGCCAAGGCTTCCTTCCCCGGGCAAACCAGTATAGGGGCTGATGCAGTGTGGGGATGTGATTATCCATATTTTTCCTGGATGGGAGGCATCTTTTCGGGTGGTATTTTTTCTATCCTGATATGGGTCCTGATTATCTCGGTTATTATGTTCTTGGCCGTAAGATTTTTCGGATCCTTGAGGCCGCGCCA
>JAFDIC010000030.1 GCA_019308525.1 Deltaproteobacteria bacterium | reverse complement strand
TTCTCAAGGACCTTCAAGAGATGGACCGGCATTACTCCGGGAGAATTTCGCAAACCAGGCTAGGCCATGTCCATACGCTCAGCAGCCTGTTGAGGTCCTATCATAGATCCTCGCTTTCGCTGTCTTCCTTGTAGACCTTGCAGGATATACCTCGCAAGTTGGGAGAACCGATCTCGGGGTTGAAGGGCGGCCTGTTTTCCGTGAGGACGTTGACGTTTGACTCATCCCATCCATACAGGGAGTCAGGGCCCTTTTCCGGGAACCACCAGCCATAGTCCACGCCTACTACCCTTGGGTCAAGGGCGTCTGAAAAAACAGCCTTTTGCCTTATTCTTCCCCGCTTCGTTTCAATGATAACCCGGTCACCTTCTTCTATTCCAAGCTCCTTCGCCTTCTCGGGATGGATGTGAACCAGCGGTTCTGGATGCACCTTTCTCAGGGTATCTATCTGTCTGCCTCCCGAATGCTGAAAGGGATAAACCTTCCAGCTCGTTAGCAAGAAGGGGTATTCCGAAGAAATACCAGGCTCGCTGAACGGGGTCTCCGGCAGCTCCAGGTACTCCGGCAACGGGTCAAATCCCCACTCCTTGAGACGGCTCGAGTACAGTTCCACTTTCCCGGAGGGCGTGCTAAAGTTGTCTTCCTCATAGACCCGGTACCTCTTCTTGCCCTGCGTGATCCCCTTTTTCTTTAACTCCCTGAAGCTCATTCCTGCTGGCTCAAGGAGTGCATCCAAGCACATCTCTTCATTGGCCCAAAAGTAATCCTCCAACCCCAGCCTGTCGGCAAGACCTTTTAGGATTTCATAGTCGGAGCGACATTCTCCTATTCTGGTTACTTTCTGTTGCACCTGGAGAGCAAAACTGGCGGGTGTTGAAACTATACTGTCATACTCGAGATATGAGGCCACCGGCAATAGGATGTCTGCGAGCCTGGCAGTAGGTGTCACAAACAGTTCGGCCACTGCCAGGAAATCAAGCCTTTTAAAGGCATGCAGGGTGTCCTGTGAATTGCTATATGTCAACAAGGGGTTACACCCTTGCACATAGGCCGCACGTATCGGGTATGGAACTCCATGGAGGATTGCCTTGACCAAGTTTTGGGGGAGAACGTATCTGAAGGATGGCAGCAGGGTATTCTCTGAATCCACTCTCCTTTCCATCACAGATCGGGGCAGGCTTTCCCAGGCTTCCAATTTCGGAGAGCGTCGCTTGATCACAGGAAGATCAGGGGGCCTTATCTCCCCTCCGGGGATTTCGAGATTCCCTGTTACAGCCATCAAGATGGAAAGGGCACGGCCGGCCTGAAAGCTGTTTACGTTGTGATCCAAGGCATTGCCCCAGGCTATGCAGGCAGGTCTACTGGTTGCATATAGTTGCGCCGCCCGGACTATCGTTTCCTTGGGCACCCAGGTGAGCCTTTCCACCTTCTCCGGGGCATACTCTTGGACATGGTCCTTTAGCGTGTCAAAACCAATCGTCCACCGCTCCACAAAATCCTGATCAAATAGATTCTCGGTAACAATGATATTCAACATCCCCAAGGCAAGGGCCAGATCCGAGCCAGGCCTTACCCTGATCCACAAATCCGCTTCCCGGGCAAGCTTTGTCCTTCTTGGATCCACTACCACGAGCTTGGATCCCTTTTCACGGGCCTCCAGGATCCTGTTGTAGACGTGAAAGGCAGTGTTCTCCGGATTGAATCCCCAGACCAGGATACACTTGGGCAGGCCCTCAAAATCATGAAGGGGAAAGAAGCCGAATGTTGTCTTTGAGGCTTCAAGACGAGGCACATGACAAACCTGACCCATGGTTGCCACGTTGGGGGTTCCCAGGGCATTTGCAAGTCTGGCCAAGAAGCTGTCCTGGAGGCCTTTCGCATAGCCATGGACCATTGCAATGGATTCTGTACCGTATCTTTCCCGCACCTCAAGCAAACCATTGGCAACCAAGTCCAGGGCCTCGTTCCACGAGATCTCCCGCCATTTTCCCTCCCCTCTTTTTCCAGTGTTCTTCAGGGGAACTTTCAGCCTATCGGGGTGGTACAGGTACTTCAAAGAGGCTGCCCCCTTTGGGCAAAGCCTGCCCTTGTTGACAGGGCTCTCGGGATCACCTTCCACCCTGACCACCTTGCTCCCTTCCGTGAAGACCAGCACTCCGCATCCCCCGTGGCAAAGCCCGCAGGTACTCTTTAATGTCTGTGTCTCGGGCATCTTTCAACCCCTTCTCTTCAAAAAGGTTTTTGTCTCCTGGAACGAGGAACCGGGCCTTAGGTATTCTCACGCTCTTAAACCGCAGCTCAACCAGGGCCCGTCTATTTCCTCTCGCGCCATTCAAGTTTGGGCTCGCCGTCCTGCTTTCTTACAGTGATCCATTTATCTTGCAGCAAGGGGTTTGTAAAGGGAAAATCAGATCTCATATGGAGCCCTCTGGTCTCTTTTCTTTCAAGTGCCGTGACAAATATCATTTCACCGCATTCCATGAGATCAAGAACTTCCATTGTCCTCATGAGGTCATGTGAATCACTGGCTACCATCGTGTTCAGGGTCTTTTCCCTCAGGTCTCCAAAATACTTCAGCCCGGCCTTGAGCAAGGTCTCCGATCTCACCACCGTTCCGGCATAATCTTTCATTATCTGCTGAAGCGCAAGATTGGCTTCTTTCCAACTGGGGCCGTGCTGCCTTTCCACAAACCCAGAGTACAGGCTTGCCCGTTCATTGACCAACGGACTTTGCTCCGCCTTTTGAAAACTGGTGATACCTTTCGCCCTGTTTGCTGCGCTCTCACCGGCTATCCACCCGAAAGTCGCGGCGCCTGCTATATCGGCCCTAAAGTTGCCGACCGGATCACCGGCAGCAAAAAGGCCTCTTACGCTGCTTTCAGCGTTGAGGTCTATGTCAATGCCACGTCCTATGAGGTGAGGCTCGTATTGCATAAACTCGACCATGTGCCTCCGCACATCAATGCCCTCTTCTTTCATGTAGTTAAGCATTGAAGTCAGGCCTTCGTTCTCCATGCCCCAGAGCATGTACTCAATATCTTCCTCGGCTGTCTCCGTGCAGTCTATGTATGCAGGGCCTCTCCCCGATTTGTGTATGTCCGTGAAAACAGAGTTCCATACATCTGATGTTATGTCACCCAGCTCTTTTGTCGGTTTGGTTACAAAGGGGCCTATGGGCTTTCTGTGCGGGTCCTTGTATATCCCGATCCAACTGGATTTCCCACATCGTGCAAAGAACTTTGGCCCTGCATGCCTGTTGGGGAATTCCATGTTAACCAGTTTCGCACCTGCCCTGTAAGCCATCGCTTGGGCAGCTCCCGTGCAGCTCGGGCAAAAAGCGGTATTGAATAACCATCCCGGGCTTGGCGCCGGCGGGTACAACCTGCTCGCAGAGCCCGTGGTGAGAATAATACTCTTTGCTCGGAACAGCTTCAAGACAGGTTCTTCCTGCCTGATAGTGAGCCCGATGGCTCCAATGACTTCGCCCGCGCTCGTGATGATATCGGTGATCGGGAGGTGGTTCTCTATTCTTACTCCGCGCTTTTTTGCCTGTTTGGTGAGAACTTCTTTTTGGTTGTGTCCGGCATACTTGAGCCAGATCCGGGGTCTCCCAGGGAAAGCATGGCCCATGAATTCCCACTTTCCCCTTGGTCTCATGGAAATGCCCCAGGCATCCCAGTCTCTTGCCCTGGCAAAGGACTGCTCCAGAAACTTGATGGTGTGCGTGCTGTCGTGATATCCGCCTATCAGGCTGTTTCGGGTCTCTTTGACAATAGGGTCAATGTCGTTACCGTGAACATCGGGGATATAGCAAAGAAAATGGTCGTTTCCAGTTGCTCCCGACCCACTTCTCCTGGTATTGGCCTTCTCAGCCACCACAACACTTACTCCCTGCTCGGCAGCATTAATTGCGGCCATAAGGCCTGCAATGCCGCCTCCAACAATTAACACGTCTGTTTCAATAGGCTTCTTTTCTATCTCAATCATGCAATTGATCCCTCCTTGAAGAAGTTGTCCGGTTTTTGTCGCCAGACTGTTCAGGAAAAACCGCGGCTATCTTGTCAAATCATTCCTGGCCAGCCCCGGCAGAAGCTTCAACGTAAAGCATCATGGCAGGCAGAGGAATCCTCAACTCTATTGCTTCCTGTTTGCAGTCTAGGACACATGAATTACAGTGCCAACACTCTTCCGGGTACCTTATCTCAGGGATTTGTTTTTTCTTCACAACACGAAACACATCCATGGGGCATATATCAGCGCATACCCCGCATGCATCGCATTTCTCTTCAATGATAATCGGTGGCATAGTTTCCTCCTCCCTGAATCGCTTCAAAATTGCGATAGCAAAACAAGAACCTTTAAGCAAGAGTTTGAGTTGACTTTGCAAAATCCCGTCGCCCTTCGGGGCACACCAAACTCCTGTGATCCTTCCCGAAAGACGAGGGAAATCGAGACGAAACAAGGCGCAACGCAGATCGCCAGGTCCCGCCCCAGCGGGGAATCGGACTTTCTACGAGTTCACCAAAGATAGCAGGTGAAAAAATTCAAGAAAACACGTTAAGGAAACTCCTTAAGAATCTGGCTGGCGATAATCAGTTTCTGAATTTCGTTGGTCCCTTCGTAGATCCGGGGGGCCCTGGCCTCCCTGTATAATCTCTCCACATCAGCATCACTCGTGACCCCAAGACCGCCATAGATCTGCACCGCCTCATCCGCCACGCTGCTGGCCATATCCGTGGCGAAATACTTGGCCATGGATGCTTCCCTGGTAACGCTTTCCACTCCAGTGTCCTTGAGCAAGGCGGCCCTGTAAACAAGCATGGCCGCCGCTTCTATGCGGGTGGCCATCTCTGCCAGCTTCAACTGTATTGCCTGAAACCGCGTGATGGGCCTCCCGAACTGCTCCCTCCTGGAGGCAAAACGCACCGCGGATTCGAACGCGGCCCTTGCGATCCCCAGGCTGCACGCCCCTACAGACATGCGCATCAGGTCGAGGGTCTTCATGGCGATAGTGAACCCCTGGTTCTCCTCTCCCAATAACCGGTCCTCCGGTATCCTTACGTTCTCAAACCGCATCTCGGCCAGGTCGTGGGGGGCGATCAGCCTGTAACGCTTGACGATCTCAAGGCCCGGCGCCTTTCGATCATAGATGAAGGCGGAGATCCCCTTGTTCCCCTGATCCGGGGCGGTCTTGGCAAAAATCGTCCCTATATCCGCCCTGTAACCGTTGGATATGAAACGCTTTACCCCGTTGATGACGTATGAATCAACCTCCGCCATGGCAGTGGTTTGAAGGTTTGCCACGTCGGAGCCGGCCTTGGGTTCTGTCAAGGCGAAGGTTGTCAGGATTTCGCCCCTGGCCAACCTGGGGATATAGGTGGTCTTCTGCTCTTCAGTCCCCGCTATTACGATAGGATATCCCCCCAGGGACTGCATTGCAAAGGTGACATCGGCAATGGCAGATACCTGTGCCAATTCTTCCCTTGCTATGCAAATGTTGACGGCGCTGATGCCCTTACCCCCATATTCTACCGGAAACAACAACCGAAAGAGTCCACCCCTTGCCATTACGTCCACTATCTCCTGGGGCACATCATCTGTCTCACCATATTTTCTTGCCAGAGGCTTTATCTCTTTTCTGGCAATCTCCCTGACTCGCTCTTTCAGCCGTGACTGCTCTTCACTAAAGATGAAATCCATGGCCATGTTCCCTAATCTCTCTTTTCGATTCCAAAGAGTTCCGCTGCGTTCCCGTAGAGGATCCGGTATCTTGCCTCGGAATCCAAGGGGAGGTCTTGGATAATACCTATATCACTCTCCTGGTCGCCAAAGGGGTAATCCGATGCGAACAGGATACGATTCGGGCCGTGTGCCTCTATGAATTCCAAGATAGCCTTCAGGGGCACTGTATTCAAGCCCGGAGGGTAGGAGGTGTCAAGGTAGAGATCCCGGCCCCAGAGATGTTTTCTGGCCTCCTCTAGCGCATGGAACCCTCCCCAGTGGGCACCTATCACCTTCATTTCTGGAAAGTCATTCAGCACCCTTGCGATACGCCTGGGCGAGGCCATAGCTTCTTCCCCTTCGATCGAGCGCATGCTTCCGCCCACGTGAAAAAGGACCGGCAGTTCCTCTTCTACCAGGACATCGTATACGGGGTACATGTTCCTGTCATCCGGGTAAAAGTCTTGAAAGAGGGATGAAAACTTAATCCCCCTGGCCCCCATGGCCTTTATTCTCTTGATCTCCTGCCTATAGCCCTGGTACTCGGGATGAATGGTCCCGAATGGTATCATCTCTTCATCCCTTTCCCTCAACAGCCAACTGTTTGAAGGCTCGACCAGCCTGGGAAGGGTTGAGACGGCAAGGACGACGCAGGCGTTGATTCCAAGCTTATGCATCCTTCCTCTCAAATCCCCCAGGGTCCCCTCTCCAAAGGCATCAAAACCCAGGGCCCTGTTGCTGTCCAAGACCTTGGGAGCGACGTTCTCAGGGAAAACATGGGTATGGGCATCGATTATCTCTTGTTTCATAATAGGCGGCCATGGGCCTTACGCCTTGTTCACACATTTCGCGGAGAGGAGCCCTCCAGGCATCTTCAGAGCGCGCCCCTTGGCTTACAACTTGGCCAGTTCGCCTCCATCCACATAGACGATTTCGCCTGTCATGTAATCCGAGGCAGGTGAAGCCAGGTAAACAACCAGCGGCCCCAGTTCCTCGGGTTGTCCCTCTCTCTTGAGGGGGATCTTTTTCCGCCTGATCTCCCCCAGCTCAGGATCATCCAGTACTGTCTTCATGGGCTTTGTATAGAATGCCCCGGGACCGATGGCATTCACCCGAATATTATAGGGGGCCCATTCTATGGCAAGGGTCCTTGTAAGCTGTATTACCCCGCCCTTGCTACAGGCGTAGACGACAGATCCCGTCCGCCCCCTGGCACCCAGGACGGAAGTAACATTAATAATTCTGCCGCCCCCCTGCCTGATCATGACAGGGCCCACGGCCTTGCAACACAGGAACATGGATGTCAGATTAGTGTCAATGGTTGCGTGCCACTCCTCCTCGCTCAGATCGAGCAGGGATTTTATTATGGCGCATCCTGCATTGTTGACGAGAATGTCAATGCGCCCAAACTCCCCGAGGGCCTCTCCCACCAGGTTATCGATTGAAGCCTTGTCCCTGACATCACAGGGAATAGCCAGCCCCCTTCTCCCCAAATCCCTTATGAGCCCGGCTGTCTCCCCGATCTCCTTTTGCGAGCGGGCGGTCACCACGACGTCCGCCCCTGCCTCGGCAAGGGCCTTGGCCATGGCCCGGCCCAGGCCCCTTCCGGAGCCCGTGACCAAAGCAACCTTTCCCTCAAGCTTAAATTGATCCAAGACCATTTCTCTTCTCAAGCACTCGATCAGGTTTTTTCTAACCGGCAGTTGTCCGAGATCATTTCGTCAACTCGGCCCTCAGCCTCTTGGCCGCCTCCAGCACCTTCCCGCCGGGCAGACCCTTGGCGGCCATATCCTTCAGCCACGCATCGTAGGCAGGGACAGAGGCCTTTTTCCAGGACTCCAGTTCTTCAGGTGTGAGCCTGTAAACCGTGTGCCCTGCTTTTTCCAGTTTGGCAAGCGCCCCCTTCAGCACCTTGTCTGCGGCCTTTCCATGGATATCCGCAGAAAAATACTCGCCGGACAACTCGTTTATGATCTCCTTGAGATCCCCGGGAAGGCGTTCCCATGTCCTCTTGTTCATGGCAAACCAAAAATTGGTATTGGACATCCCGAGAACGGTATGGAACTTGGTCACCTCGTTCAGTCTCATACCAAACAGGGTCAAGGAATCCAGGAATATGACGTCAATTACCCCCCTGTCAAGGGATAGATATATCTCTGTTGCTGGCATCGCCACAGGCGTCTTTCCCCATCTCTTCACCAGGTTCCCCATCATGGCGGAGTTTACCCTCACCTTCATCCCCGTCAGATCGTCGATGGTCTTGATGAGTTTCTTGTTGGAGTGGACATCAAGGCCAGGCGGCATCCCCAGGGCAAGGAGTTTCACCTCTTTGTATTCGGGCTTTAGATATCCCCTGTCATAGAGCCGCTGGATGATCCTGCACCCTATCTCCGCGTTGAGGTACATGAAAGGCAGTTCCATAACCGTGGTCAGGGGAAAACGGCCTGGATTGTATGCGGCCACGCCCCAGGCAATATCAGCCGCACCGCGGAGGACTATATCATACTGGTCCTGGGGCTTCCCCAGGGCGCTGCCCGAATAGATCCTGATCTTGAGCTTGCCCCCGGACCTCTTTTCTATCTTGTCCACCCAGGGCTGAAGAATACCGGCATTCATAAAGTGCTTTGGTGGGACAAAACTGGATAGCCTCAGCTGGAATGTCTCCTGTGCCATCGTGAGATGCAGAGATCCCAAGAGCAGATTGATGGCCACGGCCGCCACAACACCCATAAACAACGTCCTTCTCATCCTGTTCTCCTCCTTTGGCTAATGGTTTTTCTTCCCGGGTATTACTCCTTGACTACTATTTCATCGAACAACTTGATAACCGTCTCCGTGAACAGGGGATCATTGATGTGGGCATCCAGTTCAATGACCCGGATATCTGAGTTCAAGCCCTCTTTGAATGCCCGGCTGAAGGCTTCCCCGCCTTGGGGATCATGGAACGGACTCCTGGGATCGCGGTCCCCTTCTATCCACCCCTTCCTGGGAATGATCATTGCCGTAGGACCCTTGGCCTGGTTGAGCCTTTCGGCGACCATGGCTCCCACCTTTGCCTTGTCTTCGGTACTTGCCACAACGATGGTCAGGAGTTGGTTGTGGCGGTGATGTTTCCTGCCCTCCATCCCTGGAGGAAGAGGCTCTCCAGCGAACCAAAAAAAATTGCTGATCGCCCCCGCGGCCACTATCTGGGGAATGCCCTTTTCAGCCGCCGCCTTGAGCCTCATTTTTCCTGAAGTGGTGGCTCCACCCGTTACCTCGTCCACCAGTTCGACAAGGGAAAAATCCAGGGCGACATCTATCACCCCGTCCCTGATCGCCTGCTCAAAGGCCTGGCCCCCCATGCCCAGGGTGTGGAACACGGCCACGTCATAGCCTCTTTGCTCCAGGGCGGGTTTGAGCCTCTCCACGAACTTCTGCTGGGAGGTTCCCAGGGAAGTAACACCCACGGTCTTCTTTCTCTCCCCCTTTTTTTCCACCTCAGTTTCCGCCGCACCCGTTATGACGCCTGCCGCCGTCCGCAGGACGTTACGACTGATCCGGTTGAGACCGTAGAGCCCCGCAGGCCACAACATCATGATCATATCCGCGCCCACGTACTCTGGCTTCACAAGCGGGGAAAAGGCAATGGTGGAAAGCACCAGCTTTGGAAGCCCCAGGGGAAGATGCCTCATGGCCTCAAGGGCAAGGCTGGTGCTCATGGATCCTCCGGCTGCAACGACTCCGTCCATCTCCTTCCTGTCGTAGAGTTCCCTGAGGATCCTGTAGGCCCCTGAGGCCATCGCAGACATCGCCCTTCCCTCATGGCGCAATGAAATAATCTCCTTGAGGGATGTCCCGGCGGCCAGGGCCACCTCGTCTCGTTTGATGGATGGTTCAAAGGGCGCCTGGCCCAACACGCCCACGTCCATGACCTTTGGATAGTGACCTCTTTTCCGGATCTGGTCTGCAAGGTACCTGATCTCCTCGCCCCTTGTATCCAGCGTCCCCATGACAATAATGTTCTTGCCCACCTTGGTCCACCTCCCCGAAATTAGAACCTTGTCATCTTTCCCGAGAGGGAGCAAATGGTAGCGAAATCCGCCCTGTCATTCCCTGAACAATCTCGTGTGTGGCAACTCTATATTAAAGAGCCTCGCAGCGTTCCCTCCAAGGATGAGGTTGAGGTCATCCTGGCTTATGTCCAACTCCATTGCCATTTTTTCCAGTTGCCTGAGGCTCCATCCCCAGATGTCAGGCTGGTGCTTGGGTATGCCCCATGGTTTTATCTGGTCTGCATAGCTCGGCGGATATTGACCTCTCTGGCTGTATACCACTATCGACGCACCCCAGTCCGTGCCCCAAATGAGTTTCTTCGGCCCTATGTTGGGATCTGCCAGGGGTCTTTCATACAGCTTGGCCCAGTAAAGCCCCGTCTCCAGATATACATTATCAAAGGTCGCTGCAACTTGAAAGGTGTCGTCCATGAATTTCTCGGACCACCAGCCCTGCATTCCACCGTGTGCCATAATGATGGGCACATGGGGGAATTCCCCGGCCAATTCAAATGCCAGCATTGGGTCGACCCTCTCGGGGGCGGACAAGCGTCTCGAGCTCCCGGAACTGTACCCCGTTATTGCACCCGTATGGTAACTCACGGGGACCTTGTGCTTTCTTGCAACTTGCATGAAAAGCCGCAGCTCATCCAGTCGTTCGGGCCACGAGAGCATCCTCTCGGGATTCGGGTGGCGTGGAAGCCCCTCACCGATTCCCCCTTTGTAAAGCCCTGTACTCAATAGCCTGTCAAGCTCCTTTGCTGCGTCTTCGGCTGTCCATTCCTTTTCTCCCCTCAAGGACCTCTTCATGGTCTCAACCGGGAGGCAACTTGCAATAAACTTGTCAGGGTATTTCTTTACCAACTCTGCATTGAGCTCATTTGTCATGGCAAACTCGGGCTGTATGACGCACATATCAACGCCGTACCTCTCCATGTCATACAGCAACCTGGGTGAGTTGTCATAGGTCTCCATTAACCTCATTTCTTTGGAGAGGGTCTTGTAGTCTCCTTTTTGGCCCCGCTCCTTGAATTTGGCCGCGTGCCTTTGCGAGTGCACGTGGGTGTCTATGATGAGCCTTGCCCTGATGGTCATGCTCTATTCTCCTTTCATTTCCAGAGCCATCATAGTGCGGTTTTGCGGTTGAAATAGAGGGGTCTTCTCTTCCTTTCTGTCAACCAAAATGCTGAGCTTTCATGATCCCTTCATGATGGCAGGCAAGTAAAGTGCTATCTTCGGAAACCCGACGAGAATGGAGAGACGAACCATGTCTGCCAGCCAGAAGGGTATTATCCCCCTGAAAATCTCGGTTATGGGTACATCCGGCGCCACACCCTTGACCACAAACACGTTCAAACCCACGGGAGGGGTTATGGCCCCGATCTCAGCCACCATGACTATGACCACGCCGAACCATATGGGATCAAACCCCACGGACTGAATCAACGGGTAGACTATGGGAATGGTCAAGATAATCATTGATCCCGGGTCCATGATACACCCAAGCAACAGATATGTTAGCAGAATAGCCCCCAGGATCGTGTAAGGATGAAACCCCTGCTCCCCAATAAACTGTGCCATGTCCATGGGGAGGTTGGTCACCGCCATGAAATAATTGAATATCATGGCGCCCACGAAGATGATAATGAGCATGGCCGTTGTTCTTCCGGTCTCCAGAAGGCATTCATATATACCTTTGAGGGTGAGCCTTCCTCTTATCAAGGCCAGCAAGAATGCTCCAAAGGCACCCACTGCGCCCGCTTCCGTCGGCGTGAAAAAGCCCAGGTATATGCCTCCCATCACAAGGAAGAACAGGAGAAACATGCCCCAGGTGTGTCGCAGGGCCCCGAGCTTTTCCCTGGGGCTTGTCCTGGGTCCGGGTGGTCCCAGATTAGGGTTGATACGGACCAGGATCAGTATGGTGGAAAAATACAGGATAACCGTCAGGATCCCCGGCAAGATTCCCGCCAGAAAGAGCTTGCCTATTGACTGCTCCGTCAGGATCCCGTAAAGGATGAACACGATGCTAGGCGGGATGAGGATGCCGATCGTTCCGCCGGCGGCAATGCTGCCCAGGGCCAGCCTCTCGTCGTAGTTGTATTTCCTCATCCCCGGCAAGGCCACGGTCCCCATGGTGGCGGCAGTGGCCACACTGGAACCGCTCACTGCCGCAAAGGCAGCACATCCTCCCACGGTGGCCATTGCCAGTCCGCCCGGGTAATGGCCGAGCCACTTGTAGGAGGTGTCATAGAGATCCTGGCTCAAACCGGAATAGAAGGCGAATTGACCCATAAGGAGAAAGAGGGGCACCACGCTCAGGATATAGTCCGATCCAACTCCGAAAGGTACGGTCTCAAGCTGCATCAATCCAGCTCCCGGGTCCACGATTAGGGCATAGCCCAAGAATCCCACAAGTCCCAGGGCGAACGCTATGGGCATTCTCCCGGCCAACAGGAGGAGAAGGGCTGCAATCCCGGTGATACCCATCATGGATGGGCTCACTCCAACACCCACTCTGTGTGTAAAGGCAGCGATCACCACCACCAGGATCACGGCAAAGCAACCGTACGACAAGGCGATTACTTTCCTTGAGAAAGACTCCGCCACATCCTTGACACCCTCTATGAATTGAACCAGCAGGACCAGGGACAGGACACCACAGCCAAAGGCCAGGACATAGTAGAAGGGGAAGAAGGGGAGTGACAAAAGGTATGAAACCTCTCCTTTCAGCCACAGCTCTCTAGCCCGGAGGATACTCCGCCACGTTATCAGGCCGATGAGACTGAAACTGAGGAATGTCGTGAGGCTGTCAATCAGGGCCTGGACCCTGGGTGAAAACCTTGATACTACGAGATCAACTACGATATGATCCTTCTTGGTCCCGGTGTATGCCACTCCGAGATAGACCAGTGTCACCAGCATGAACTGGACTATCTCATAGGTCCCGGTGAATGAACGGTTGAAAAAGCGCCTGGATATGACCTCCGTGACGAGCAGGAACATGATGGCGAGCAGCAGGATCACTCCTGCCCCGTTTATGATCCTGCTCACCCTGTAGGTGCCTCTCCTGAATTTCTCAAATCCATTTCCAAGCAGCATTTTCCACCCTATCGCATGTCTCAACTCCCCTTTCCTTCGCCACCAGTCACCTTTTCATGACCTCTTGAAGGCTGATCGCCCTGAAGGCCCGGAGGTGACGCCTTGCAAGGTCCTGGTAGACCGCCCTGGAGCTGGCAAGCTGTTGCAGTTGTTCCTTGGTGATCTTCTTCGCGACTCTTGCCGGGGATCCCATTACAACGCTCCCGGCGGGTATCTCCGTGCCGAAGTCCACGAAGCTCCCGGCCCCGATCAGGCAGTTGCTGTTGATCTTGGCTCCGTCTGCTATTATGGAGCCCATGCCCACGAGCACGTTGGAGCAGATCTCGCAACCGTGCAGTATGCACCCATGGCCAATATGTGTATCCCTGTGAAGCAATGTCACCTTGTCCGGAAAGGCGTGAAGAACACAGTTTTCCTGGACATTAGAACCCCTTCCTATTCTTATGGAACCAATATCGCCTCTCAGTACTGCCCCTGCCCCGATATAACAAACCTCTTCCACTATCACGTCCCCTATGAGCACCGCCCGGGGATGAATAAACGCCTTCTCATCCACCCGCGGCCTTTTCCCCTCGAATTCGTAAAACGTCATTGGAAACCCCCGCAGACCGTTAAGACTTATCCATCCTCTTTATCACATCCACGATTCCTGTGTTGCCGTCTATCCTGATTATGTCTCCGTCTCTTATGGAATTGGTCGCATTCCATGTCCCGACCACTGCCGGTATGTTGTATTCCCTTGCCGCAATGGCGGCATGGGTCAACATTCCGCCCGTATCCGTAACCACGCCGGCTATCTTTACGAAAAGCGGGGTCCAGGCGGTTCCCGTGTAGGGACACACGAGGATTTCTCCGGCCTTGACCTTCTGGAAGTCCTGGTAATCCATTACAACCCTTGCAGGACCTTCAACCACGCCCGGCGCCCCCGGAAATCCTTCCAACCGTTCTGAGACGATGCGTTCGCCTTTGGGGTGAAGGATCTCGTCGATAATACCGAAGACCTTGGTGCCCACGGGGTCCGTCATCTTTTCCGGCACATTCCCGAAAGTCAAGGGGGCATCCAACTCCTTGGCCATGCGGGCATCTTCCATCCTCTCCTTCACAAGGTTGGGTACCAGCGCACCATAATGGTACTTTGCTATCTTTTCGTTTTCGATGAGGGCTTCCATGGTTTCCACCAGCTCGTGGTAGGTTAGGAAAAGCACGTCTTCGGGCTTTTCAAGGAGTTCCCTTCTATATAGCCTCTTTCCGCAGGCCATGATGGCATTTCGGAGCGCGGCTGTGGAGCCCTGGTCTATGTAGAATCCGTGGTCCTCCTGAAAGGCATAGGCGCCTTGGGCCCCTTTCAGGAGACGCCTGAAGGTCCTTTTCTCCTCATCATCCTTGAGCTTGTTTTCGAATTCGGAAATGGCCTTCTCCCTTTGCTCCCTGGTCTCCTCCTTGGATCTATGGAAATCCCACCCTTCTTCCATACGTTTGTAATAACCTCTTAGGGTATCCAGCACGGGTGTTGGATCCTCTCTCCATGTCGGCGTCGTTACGTCCAGGTGTGCTGCCACCACCCTGTTTCCGTATATCTCCAGAAAGCGCTGAAACCTGTCCATCCATGGCCTTGCCTTTTCATTCCCTGCCAACTTTTCCAGTCTTCTGCTGCTCTCCGTGTCGGTAATGATGTCTTTGATGCCACATTCCTCTGCCAGCTTGGCCAGGGCCCACATCTCTTCATCGGTCTGGGTGGCAATACTCTCAAAGCCTCTGAGCATATTGACGAAATCCTTTTCCTCGAGGCCGTGCTTCTTGCAAAAGTCCTCAAAGGTGAAATAGACCGCGTCCGCAGGGTACATGAGCATAAAGTGTATCTCCCAGTTCCTGCGGTTGATCTTCTCAGCCCTCTTCAGATGCTCCAGGAGATGGGGCAATATGAGCTTGTCTGTGTCGACACAGTTGAGGGTGTCGAGGCCAGAGATGACCTCCTGGATATACCTCTGATAGTACTCTTCCCAGTTGTCAATACAGTACTCTACCAGCTTGCCGAATTCCGGCTCCCGTTTCTTGATCTCCTCAGGGTCATCAATCAGGGCAAAGCCAATGTAGACCCTTCCCTTGTATATCTTTACGTGTCCTCCTTTTGAAGACGGCAATTTCGTCTCCTCCGCAGCCACATGGTATCCCCAGGCGTGGTGTGCCTGGAGGGTCGTCATGCCCATGGGAGAAATGGCGTATGGCTGATGCAAGTCGTCACGGAACCAGAAAATGGACTTGTCAAAATCCGTATCCGGTCGTAATGTCCTCAAGGAAGATATGCTCCTGTCTATCATCTCAAATCCCCCCTTTTCGATGGTGGCTTTAATGATGAAAGATTGCCCGGTAACACACCATTGCCGAATTCTCTTGTGGCTACGGTTCGCCTCTTGGGTCCTTATGGGGCGAATCCATCCCCTAATGAACTCAAAGATGGAATCGCCCTTTAAGACCTGGCCCATGGAAATACATGTTCACCACGGGTAAGGAGACATTGTGACCTCATCATTTACTCCAGGCCGAATAGGGTCTTTGCATTCCTCCAGAGGACTTTCTCCAGCTCTTCTCGTGAGAAACCCACCCGGTCCAGGATGGCCATGTTGTCCTCTACGGTTCCCGATGCCCTGTGGGGATAGTCTGTGCCGAAAAGCAAGTGGTCGGCTCCCATGTACTCCCAGGCACACCTTATGGCAGGCACGTGCATGGAAAGGGTATCGATGTACACATGCTCCCTGTAGACCTCTGAGGGAGCCCTTGAGCCCTTGATATCAATCTCCTTTGCATAACGCTTGAAGGCCGTATCAACACGACCCATCATGTAGGGCGTCATTCCTCCCAGATGGGAGTGAATAACCTTAAGTCCTGGCAATCTTTCAAAGAACCCCTGGAAGAGCATTGTTGTCAGAACAATGGTTGTATCCAGCGTGAAGCCGTACAGTTGGAGGGGAAGACCTGCCTTTCTCATGGCCTCCGTAGTCAGGGGCTTGAAGGAAGGGTGTATTTTCACGGGCAAGCCGTACTCGGCCGCCCTTTCAAAAATGGGGTGGAATTCCTCGGATGTCGCAAGTATCCCGTCTATGTTGGAATACATCTGCACGCCCTTTGCCCCGAGCTCCTTGGAGGCCCGCTCCATCTCCTTCAAGGCCTCCTTGATGTCCCTCGGTGGTATGGTGGCCAGGAAATAGAAACGACCAGGGTGCTGATTGCAAATGTCTGCAAAGATGTCATTTATCTTTTTCGCCCACTCGACGCTCTCTGTCACTGGAAGCTCAGCCACGCCCGGACACGTGTGGGAGAGGACCTGGACATCTATTCCCGCCTCATCCAGGTCTTTGATCCTGGCCTCTATGTCGAAATCGCCGGCCTTGTCCACGTGGCTGGGCGTAAAATCTCCAATCCTTGCGACCCCTGACGCAGGGCCGGTCCATTCAAACCTCGGCTCCTCGCTCCTTGCCGCCAGGTAATCCAGCCAAGGCCGGGAATAGAAGTGGTTATGGATGTCTATTACTGTGATTCCGTCTTTCATGGCAAGCTCCTCTTCCTACTTGTGGTAATCATAGAATCCCTTTCCTGTCTTCCTCCCGAGCCATCCCGCGGCCACCATTTTCCTCAGGAGCAGGGGAGGGGCGTATTTCCCGTCCTTGGTCTCTTCATAAAGAGTCTCTGCTATGGACAGTTCCGTGTCAAGGCCTATGAAGTCAATCACTTCGAGGGGACCCATGGGGTGATTCACCGCCAGCTTCATCGAGGTGTCTATCTCATCCCTGGTAGCGATCCCCTCTTCCAGCATCCGAACAGCACCTAAGAGGAAGGGGGTGAAAAGCCTGGTGACTATGAAACCCCCGACGTCAGGGGCAACGACCACCGTCTTACCCAGGGTCTTCCCGAATTCCCTCACAGTGTCGATGGTCTCTTCGCTGGTCATGATGGTCCGCACCAGTTCCAGGAGCTTCATCACAGGGGCGGGATTGTGAAAATGCATCCCCAGTAGCCTGTCGCCCCTCCTGGTTGCCGCGGCCATGTCCGTCACCGAAAGACCCGATGTATTGGTTCCAAATATGGACTCCGGTTTACAAACTCTGTCCAGCTCTGAAAAGACCTTCTTCTTCAATTCCAGGTCCTCGGGCACGGCCTCCTCTACGAGATCACAATCCTTGAGATCCTCCAGCTTGGTGCTAGTCATTATGCGACCCATTACCAGGTCTTTTTCCTCCTGGCTCATCTTGCCCTTCTCGATCCGGCCGGCCATCCTCTTGTCAATAGATGCAACCGCCCTCTCGAGCATGTCCTTACTGCTATCCACGCCGATGACTTCGTACCCGGACTGGGCAAAGACCTGCATAATACCTGTCCCCATTTGTCCGCACCCCAGCACGCCAAGTTTCTTTATTTCCATGTTTCAACCTCCACTTCTTGATGGCTCATTATGCTTCGGCATCCCTTGAGAGTGCACTTGCCCTGGCATCTCTCTTGTGCCAGGGCGTTGGTGCGACAAGGCTGCCTTCGGGCCACCTGGAACAGTTGACCTTTTCCATCCTGGAATCCGCCTCCAGGCACCAGTTGCACGCGGTGCACTGGACGATATCCTTATCATTTCCTTCCATGGCCTTCTTGGGGAAGTCAGGGTCACAGAGTAACGCCCTGCAAATACCAATGATATCAGCCTTCCCTTGCTCCAGAACGGATTCGGCCTGCCCGGGGGTCCTGATCTTTCCGGCGGTCACGATCGGTACCTGGAAACCTGCATCCCTCACGGTCTTGCGGATGGGCTCCGCCAGGTATACATGGGTCATGTCCGGGAACCACCACTCAGGACTCATCCGGTGCCCGCTGTATCCTGACATAGGATCCGGAGGTGTATTCGGTGGCGGCGGGGGAGCGTCTTCGAATCTGCTTCCGGCAGACACGCTGATATAATCCGCCCCGAGTTCCGCGAACTTTTTTGCTATCCTGGTGCTCTGGAGCAATGTTGTGCCCTTAATCGTGAAATCCTCCCCGTTGATTCTTATCCCAAGGGGAAAGTCATCTCCCACCTCTCTGCGCACGGCCTCATAGACCTCGATGGGTAATCGCATCCTGTTCTTGAGGGAAGGTCCGCCGTACTGGTCTGTTCTGGTGTTGGACAAGGAGAGGAAAGAGGAAAGGGTGTAGGCATGGGCCATGTGGAGCTCTATGAACTCAAACCCGGACGCTACCGCCCTTCTTGCGGCATTGACATGCTGTTCCACTATTACCGGCAGGTCCTCCGGCTTGAAATCCGTGACCTTTTGTCGCCACCCGCTCCTTGATATCTTCAAGAAGTGCATGATCTGTATGCCTATCTTGGTCTCCGTGTCGACTTCCCGGACCGCTCCCACCAAGCCTTTGAGTTCTTCCGTAAAGCCATCGTCGCTGATGCGAAGGTTGTACGAGCTCCTGGAAGGCAGCACCACCGCTGCCTCAACAACGATGGACCCCACACCTCCCATGGCCTCCCTCTGGTACCTCTTCTTGAGATCTTCGGTCACGTGTCCATCCTCGGTTGCCAGCCCCGAGACCATGGAGGTCCTCATTATCCTGTTTGGAAACGTCAACCCCTTTATGGTCATAGGCGTAAAGAGATTCTGGTATTTCATTGTCCCCTCCATTTTCCATTGTTTGTTCGGGCTCAAGAGGGGCTGTGATCCAGATCATTCACCCCTGGACATGCTTGTCCCGCCCTCTCTTGTTATCTTTTCCTCGATATCCTTTCTCAGGGCCTTTTTGTCCGCCTTTCCCGCCGCAGTGAGAGGAATCTCCTCCACGAACTCCATGCGCGCGGGAAAAAGGATCTTCGAAGCACCTTGCTTGTTCA
>JAFDIC010000378.1 GCA_019308525.1 Deltaproteobacteria bacterium | reverse complement strand
TTATCCTCCTCATGGATGCCGCACCCCTCTGAATCAGGGTAGTGACCCAGCCGATGGCCATCATGGGCCACACCAGGAGGTTGAGGTAGCTTATGAAGGCCACGAAGTCTCCCGCGGTGATGCTGCCCAGGATTGTCAGGCGCCCTCCCATCCAGATCACAATGGCCATGCCCAGGTTGGGAAATAGGGCCATCATGGGAAAAAAGACGGCTACGGTCTTCGCCAGTTCTATATTCCGGGAGACGTACTCCTCCCCCCCTTCTTTGACTCGCTCGTACTGCCACCCCTCACGGGCATAGGCCTTGACTATCCTGATGCCCGAGAAGGCCTCCCTGACCCTCTCTGTCAGGTCTGAAAAGGCCTTTTGAACCATCTCGTGCCCTGCTGACATGCGGCGGGTCATGAGCCTTGTGAGGAATATTATGAGCGGGGCGGGCACAAGGGATATCAGGGTCAGAAGAGGGCTGATGTAAAGCATGAACCCCACGGCGGCCATGCCGATGACCAGCCCGTCGGTCAACGCCACCAGGCCCATGCCCGTGGCCATCCTCACGGCGTTGATATCATTGACGGCCCTCGCCATAATGTCGCCCGTCTTCGTCCTGCTGTAGAATGAGTGGGGCAGGGCCTGGAGGTGGTGGTACAGCTTGTTTCGCAGGCCCTCTTCCACCTTTCTGGAGAGCCCGAGCAGGAGGTGGCGCCACAGGTACCTGAGCATTGCGATAAGGAGTGCGATCACCACTATGATCGTTCCGTATCTTGTCAGCAGTGCACCTGTAGCCGTGCCCAAGGTAAGGGCGTCCACTGCCTTCTTTATGACCAGGGGAATGAGCATCTGGAGGAGATCCACCAGGAGAAGGCTCAGGACCCCCAGTGCCAAATGCCACCTGCCCCTGAAAAAGTATTCCTTCAGGGGCTTGAAAGTCCTGAGTGCTGATATGAAGGGGATCCCGGCAGTGTCCATAGGCAATTTGATACTTGACTGCCCTCCAGGTGTCAACGCAATACTGGCAAGAAGAGGTTCAGGGTTCAAGGTTCAAGATTCAAAGTTCAAGGTTCAAGATTCAAAGTTCAAGGTTCAAGATTCAAAGTTCAAGGTTCAAGGATTGTGGGTTATCAGTTATTTGTTATTCGTGATCTGTCAGCGGCCTGCGCTCCCGGGTCCTCGGTCGTTGGTTATTGGTCGTCCCTCGGCGGTCACCTGTTGCTGGCTTCCGTTGCTCGCCCCTCGTCACTCGTCACTTCTCTCTTGTCGCAACAACATGTTGCTCTTACAGACTGCTGCCTGTTCCTTCCTTGACCATGCGGGTGATTCCTGCTATTAACGCGGAACGTAAGGACGTGTAAAAACCCGACATTCTGAGAAAACAAGGAGGTCTGAATCTATCCATGAAACAGGAAAACAAGGAGAATCTGGAACCGGAACTCAAAGGATACAAGGAGAAGATCTTGCCCACGAACAAGGCAAGGCTTACCCTCCAGAGGGATCTCTACTTCATCGGCATGACCCAGAGGGGCTATGAGGTGGAATACGATGTCCGTTACGAGGAAGGATGTTCCCCGACCGAGACACTCCTCCTGAGCATCGTTGGCTGTATCTCCATCGACATAGTCCACATACTGCGCAAAATGAGGTGCGAGGTCTCCACTTACGAGGTGGAGGCAGAGGGTATCCGCAGGCAGGAACCGCCCCAGTACTATACCTCCGTGAACCTCACGATTCACATATCAGGGAAGGGGATCACCCCGAAGAAGATAGATCGGGCCATTGATCTCTCTCTCAACAAGTACTGTTCCGTGTATCACACACTGCGTAAAGACCTTGACCTGAACATCAAGTACGAGATAGAGTAGGAGGACGGAGGCACGTGGACGGACGGCCGATGACCGCCGACCGAGGATTTTTTTGGCACGGATTTCACAGATGACACGGATGTTTTTGTGCGGCGGGATTCGCAGGCGCGAATCGCCACTGCATGACCATCATAAGCACCGCCTAAAGAGGCCGTCCGACGCTCCTAACAACGGCCTTTTTCGCTGCCCAATTCGGCTCTTTTCCCGCCTCTGGCAGGATGGAAGATTTTGGCAATCAAGGTGCCTTGATTGCCAAAACATTTCCGTGTCATCCGTGAAATCCGTGCCAAAAAATCCCCTGTCATCCTCTGAATGGGAAGAGGACTATCTACTGTGAAAATAGGCGTGATATCAGATACCCACCTCGAGGAACCCACGCCCCTTCTTGAGGACACGGTGCGGAGATATTTCCAGGACGTGGACATGATAATCCACGCGGGTGATCTCGTCACCTTGCACATCCTGGATGCATTCAAGGACAAAAAGGTTGTCGCGGTGACGGGTAACAACGACGGCCCCGAGGTCAAGCGAATCCTGCCGGCAAAGCAGATCATCAAAGCAGGTGATTTCCGGATAGGTGTGATACATGGCTGGGGCTGGCCCATGGGCATGGGCAGGAAGGTCTCCAGAGAACTGGAAGGCGTTGACTGCATCGTTTACGGACACAGCCACTGGCCCGCCAGTTACCACAGGGATGGCATCCTCTATTTCAATCCCGGCGCCTTTTCCAGCGGCCTGCCCTTGCCGGGAAGACGCACCATCGGCATACTGACCATTGACAGACAGATCCATGGGCGAATCATCAGGGTCAGGTGACAGGAAGTATTTCGGGGGCTATCAGTAGCCTTCTCGGCACCCAGGGGACTTCAAGCCAGCTTCGAGATCGGGCCAGGATTTTGAATTGAAGGTATGGAGTTTCGGGTCCAAGCAATAGCGGTATCATCGATCATTCCTCCACGGCCATCAATCCGCCATCGTCGGTCATTTGTCCTCGCTCATCAGTCATCGCTTATCGCTTACTCGTTACTCGTCACTCGTCACTCGTCACGATTTTTGTTGACAAATCGGCAAAAAATACTATTTTAGAAGATTTTGGATCGGGTATTCTCTTGGAATGGTTCCCAGCTGATAGGAAACAGAAAGAACCTTGTGGTTGTTTTCCTTCAAGGGAAATCTTTGGAGTTTCGATGGAAAGGAGGGTAGGCAATCATGGAAACGAGGGCTGCAATAAAACAAGATGCCTCCCCCTGGGGACTGCTCACGAGTCTTGACCTTTACGGCTGCAATCCAGAAACCATCAGGAACCCGGAAAAGATAAGGCTGTACGTTGTTGAGCTCTGTGACCTAATCGGAATGAAGCGGTTCGGCGAGTGCCAGGTGGTCCACTTCGGCAAGGACAAGCGGGTCGAAGGTTACTCCATGGTCCAGCTCATCGAAACCTCCTTGATTTCAGGACACTTTTCTAACTTTTCCAACTCAGCTTACATAGACGTGTTCAGTTGTACCCTCTACGATCCTGATCTACTGGCCAGGTTTACCAAGGCCTATTTCGAAGCGGAATCCGTGAGGATTCACACCACAGAAAGGTATTGAACAGGGTACGGCCGGTCAGATTTGCCCGGGGGCCTGGCGGGCAGCCAGCCGCGACCCCTGGGTTCTTGTCCCTTCAATCAGGGAGTAGGAGCGAAAAGATAATGCCCAGTTGTTACGAAGGGACTGATGCTATCGCCATGGACAAAGGAAACACACCGCCAGGAGAAGACTTGGAGATCCGTTGTCCCCGGCTGGGCCACATGATATCTTTCTCATACTGCCGGCAAGAAAACACGGGATTTCCCTGTTTCAAGACCCTTGGTTGCTGGTTCCGCCATTTTGCGGTTGAAGACTATCTTCGAGAACAGTTGTCACAGGAAGAATGGGAGAAGACCTTTGGCAGGCCAAGGACTCCCAAGGTCCTTTCACTTGTGCAGATGATCGAAGAAGCAAAAAAGAGGAACAAATCATCATGAAAGAAGAGATACTTCTTGGAAACGGCGCCATAGCCCTGGGCCTGGTCGAGTCAGGATGCCAGGTGGTCACATCATACCCTGGGACACCCAGTTCCGAGATACTTCCCGAGGTGGTCCGCTTCGTGAAA
>JAFDIC010000377.1 GCA_019308525.1 Deltaproteobacteria bacterium | reverse complement strand
CAGTGATCCCGATGAGTCCTGGACCTTTGACCTTCCTTCCGACCTAATACTTCTGGGAGAGTCCTTTGCCATAGGCTGGGCCGTCAATTGCGCCAACGACGTGATATATGAGAAGATGCCTGTCCCGGAGTCCGCTACGGTGCTTTTGCTTGGTGCCGGTCTGATCTTCGTGGCAGGGTTCAGCAGGAGACGGCTTTTGAAAAGACAATGACCCGCCAGGGAGAAGCGGTTGTTCGAAAGGGTTTGCATCTTTTCTTGAACAATTCCTGGCTTCATGCTGCCAGGGGAAGGCAATTGGTGGCTGACTGATGTGAGTGGCGTTATATATGAACCCGGCCTTTCAACATTTCTTCAATCCATTGCATATCTATTGTCGCCTGCGTGACGTGGGGCTGACAAGAGGCCTTGCCAGGTTTCTTTGTCGATGGTACGAGCGCACCATATTCAATAGATACATGGTGGGAAAGGATTAGGGGCGGCGACAAGCTCAAGGCGAAGAAAAACAAGACGGCCTGACTGAGCAAGCTGACTGTGTCTGCCCTGAAATACCTGCGGCACGCTTGATGGCGACAGCATTCGACTATGTGGCTTAACGGACATTCCGCGCGCAGAGGGGCGCCCTTTTGAACAGTATTCAGTGGTGCGACAGGTAGAAGGCAGGTGAACGGGCACCGGATTTGCTTTGACTTGAATTGAAGCCAATTGTATCATTATATAAGGGACTTACAGGAGATTTTCTAAACGGGCCAGAGGCAATGAAAACACCTATGAATCCGAGAATGAGAACAGGGTATGTATGCGGGAGCTTGGCTTTGATCATCCTTTTTTTTCTGGGGGGTTGTGCCAGCAAGGAAGAAAAAAGGGAGAAGCACCTCAAGAGGGCAAGGCAATACGTGGAGGGAGCGGAATACGAAAAGGCCGTAGTCGAATTCAAGAATGTGATTCAACTGGAACCAGATGATGATATTGCTTACCTCGAGCTTGGGGAAACTTACCTGAAATTGAAGCAGGGCAGAGAAGCATTTCAAGCTTTCTCCAGGGCAATTTCGATCAACCCCGACAATTTGAAGGCCCAGATCAGGGTCGGGCAGCTCTTGCTCCTGGGGAAAAGGCCCGAAGAGGCAAGGAAGAAGGCAGAGCTGGTCCTGGAAAGATCACCGGACGACAACGAAGCCCTTCGCCTGCTCGCAGCGCTTCAACTTCAAGAAAAAGATATCCATGCAGCCACAAAAACCCTGGAAAGGGCTGCCGAACTAAACCCCGAAAGCTTTGAAACACAGCTTGCCCTGGCCCGTGTGGCAGTCTTGAAAAAGGACCTCCAAACGGCGGAAACACTCTATCTGGGGGCGATCTCCTTGAGACCTTCGTCCGAGATCCCTTACATAGAGCTGTCGCGCCTGTACTCTTCCAGAGGTCGACCTGACCTGGCGGAAGCACAACTAGAGCAAATGATTCAGAATTCAGGACCCAGCTACCAGAACCTTCTGGTCCTTGCCCATTTCTATGAAACCTATGAAAGATGGAAAGAAGCTGAAGAAGCTTATGTAAAGGCAGCAGACAACAGGCCAAGAGAAGATATTGGTCCCCTGGAGAGTCTGGCAGCATATTATGCCCGGCGGAAATCCTACGACAAGGCCATGGAAGTGATCATGAGGGCACTGGATACCAGGAAGGGCGATTTGAATCTCCTATTCGTCATTGCTCAACTCCAGTTTGACTCCAATCACTTGCAGGATGCCGATTCCACCCTTGATAAGATCTTGAAAAAAGACAAGAACAACCCCAGGGCAAACCTTCTCAAGGGGAGGATTGCCCTTCTTGAGAAAGATTTCGCCGCTGCGCTGAACTACTTCAATGTCGCGATAAGGAGCAATCCCGAGGACTCCTTTGCATACTATTTTAGAGGGCTCTGCTATATACGGAAGGGGGAGTCCCGGCTGGCACAGCAGGATCTTTTGAAGGCCCTGGAATTGAATCCCGGGCTTCTGGATGCCAGATTGGCCCTGGCCAGGCTCTACCTTGGTCAAAGAAAACAGAAGCTGGCTTCCCAGCAAATAGGTGAATTGGTCAAACAGGCTCCAGGAGACGTTCGAGTCATCATGGCAAAGGGAATCTTGCACGTCCTGGAAAACGATGCCAAGGGGGCGGAGGAATGCTTCAAGAAGGTGATCGAACTGGAGCCGGAGTACGTTCCTGGATATGTGCAACTGGGCTTGTTATCCATGCTCTCAAAAAAAGAGTCGGACGCACTGGGATACTTTGAAAAAGCCCTGGAGCTGCGTCCCTTTCAGATGGATGCCTTGGCACTGATGGTCGCCCTTTATGTAAAAGAGAAAAGGTTCGACAAAGCGTTTGAAATTTGCGCAGAGCACAGGCGCAAGGTGGAACAAAATCCCGCGCACCTTGCCTTCATCGATTACCTGCAAGGCAAGATATTTCTTGCCAAGAAGGATTTTCCACAAGCAGAGCAATATTTCAAAAGGGCGGTAAGCGCAAACCCTAATCTCCTTTATCCATACTTGGCGCTGGCCAGGATCTACGTTATCGAGAAAAGGCAGGACGAAGCTATTCGTGAGTATCAGGCCATCCTATCGAAAAATCCAAACTACTTGGCAGGATACATGGCCTTGGCCGCTATTTACGATGAACGGGGAGAAGCAGAAAAGGCTGAGATCTATTACCGGAAGGTACTGGAGATAGACCAGGATTTCGGACCTGCCCTCAACAACCTGGCCTGGAACCTGGCTGAGAGGGGAAAAGACATTGATGACGCACTTGCCTATGCCCAGATGGCAAAAAGGCAAATGCCCGGCAACGCGGCCGTTATGGATACGCTTGGCTTGATCTATCACATCAAAGGTCGCTACCTGCTGGCCATAGCAGAATTCCAGGAAAGCCTTATGCGCAACCCTGACAATGCACTTATCAATTACCACCTGGGGATGGCCTATTACAAGGCTGGTCGGATTGAAAACGCAAGAGGATTCCTTGAAAAAGCTTTGCAGATCGACCAGGACTTCAAGGGAGCGGAGAAAGCCCGTGCACTCCTGAAAGAACTCGGAGGCAATGGGAAAGATAGGAAGGATTAGTTTATAAGGACTTACGCATGCGGGCGGTGTCCTGGCCCGCACTTCCAACCTCGAAGAAAGGGGGCCGGAGCCAACTAGAATGAAAAACGAAAAACAAAGAACGGTGCTACTAATAGAGGACGACAGGGATGTCCTTTCTGCGATAGCCAGGTATCTGCGATACCTGGGCTACGAAGTGCTCACAGCTACGGACGGTATGGAGGGGCTCAAGAAGCTGAAATCCGGCGGCTATGACCTGGTGGTAACAGACGTTGTCATGCCCTACGTGAGCGGCATCGGCCTGGTGACAGCCATCAAGGAAAAGAGGCCCCAGATTCCGGTGATAGTGATTACCGGGTATGGTAAAGAGCCAGAGCAAGCCGCCATGGAAAAAAAGGCTGACATTGTCCTCTCCAAACCGGTTGAAATGTCTGTGCTGGCGGAGCATATTGCCAGCCTTATCGCCGCCAAGGCCTGAAAAGCGTGGCAAAGTACAGAATGCCTGCCATCTGCTATTTGCAAATTCCCAGCGCAACCTGGGTGGCTTCCTCAAGGGCCCAATTCCTGCGTAGTGCTTCATTTCGCTTTGACTGGGGCATACGCTATGGAGGACTCTGGAGGAAACCGGCGCTGATTGTGGCGGTGATCACACGAGATTCGCGCCCTCCCGTTGGCCGGATTTCGCACCCTCAACTTGACCACTCGCTTTGAGCTTTTTTCCTTGGTCATCCCCAATTCTGAACCTCTTGCGAAGCAGCCAAATCTCCCCTGCACCAGGGTTTCACTCATGGGCGCGTTCTAAGGCCGCAGAATCCAGGTAATATGCTGCCTTTTGCCCGCACCCACCTATCCGTGATGTGCCTGATTCCTTTTTGATATGGCATGCTTTTGAAAATCCAGGCTGAACCCTGTTTGAATTAGTTAAAAT
>JAFDIC010000376.1 GCA_019308525.1 Deltaproteobacteria bacterium | reverse complement strand
TGCTCTTTCATGAGCTTTCGGGCTGTGCTGCCTGGAAGGTGGAGCTGGTGGGCGTTGATTTCATACAATCGAGGAACATAGAAGGCGATGACCCTGATGACGTGATTCAAAGCTGCATAAGGGAGATCGAGACGGCCGGCCTGGTAGAGGAGATGACCTATGCCATAGGGGGCAGGGGGGTAAAGCTGGAGTTGTACATGAAGGGATGCCGTCACATGCCCAAGGAGATAAAGCTCAAGGAGGACGGAGTCAAGCCTTACATTTGCCCCGTCACCAACATGATCCTGGACCAACTGATCGAGAAGCTGGGCTATGAGACCACCTACCTGGCCGAGGTCATGATAGATGAAACCAGGGCTGAATGCCGGACCAGGAGCGCTGTCTATGAAAACGAAGACAAGGTAGGATGCGTCTGCAACTGGGACGAGGAATAGCGTTATTGGCCGAATCATGCTACATCGCTGCCGGCAGCAAACAGACTGAAAGGGCCGCTGCATGAAAAACTTGTTAGATGGATGCGTGGCTTACAGGAAGGAAGACGCAGAGAGGTATGACAGGCTGAGATGGTGGCCGGGCCTTACTCTAGGCGACCTGCTTGACAAGGCCGCCGATATATACCCTGACCGGGAAGCATTTGTGGATGGAAAGGGCCGGCTGACATTCTCAGAGGCAAGAGACAACGTCAATCGGCTGGCCCTGGCTCTCATGGACATGGGCATAAAGCCCCTGGACAGGGTCCTGGTGCAAGTACCCAATTGCAATGAATTCCTATACGCCTATTTTGCCCTTCAAAAGGTAGGGGCGATTGTGGTCCTGCTGATCGACCGCTACCGTCAGCATGAGATAAATCATCTCATCAGGCTGACCGATGCGGTCGGATGGTTTGTACCGGAGAAATACAGGAACACGGATTTTATCCCCATAATAGGTGAGGTGATCAAGGACAATCCCCAACTGAAACACGTGATCCTCGTTCGCGGGGGCGAGCACGACGGCCTCTCAAACATGGAAAGACTGATTGAGCGGGCATCCTTGACCCCGGATTCCCTGGCAAGGCTCTCCGCGAGAAGGCCCGACCCAATGCAGGTTGCCCACATGGGTCCTACGGGCGGCACCACTGGTCTTCCCAAGGTCGTACCAAGGACCCATAACAGCCTCGTTTGCAGCAGCGAGTACGCGGCCAGGGCATGGGAATACGGGCCGGAAGATATCTGTTTGCTTGCCGGTCCCATAGGGCATGATCTGACCTTTACAAAGGGACTGATAAGCGGCATCTTTACCTTCGCAAAGATCGTTTTCCTGGACAACTTGGATATGGAAGCGGTATGCAAGACCATAGAGCGAGAGAAAATCACGGCCGTAGTTTGGGTCCCGACCCTTGCGAGCCGCCTCCTCCATTACGAAAACCTCGGGAATTTTGACCTAAGCTCCCTGAGAAAAATGCATTGCGGTGGTGGTGCCAGCCTCCCGGATCTTATCAAGGGTATCAGGGAGAGGCTGGGCTGCACTTACTATAATGCTTACGGGGGCACCGAAGGACAGACCACTATCACCAGATCAAACGATGACCTCGAGACGGTGTGCAATACCGTGGGTAGACCAACGTGCCCTTACGACATCTACAAAGTCGTCGACAGGGCCGGAAAAGAACTCCCCCCCGACACGCCCGGGGAATTGGTCATAAAGGGGCCGGGGGTGTTTACCGGTTATTTCAGAAACCCGGAAGAAAACAACAGGGTCTTTGACGAACACGGGTTTTTCAGGACCGGCGATGTGGCCAAAATCAACAGGGCCGGCTATGTTACCCTTACCGGCCGTATCAAAGAGATGATCAACCGTGGCGGGGAGAGCATCAGTGCCACGGAAATAGAAAGGTTGATCATCGAGCATCCCGACGTGATAAACGTCGCGGTGATCCCCATGCCTGACCCTGACCTGGGGGAGAGGGTTTGTGCCTACATACAGCCCAGACAAGGCTCTGAGCTGACCTTTGAAACGATCATTGATTTCTTGAGATCAAGAAACGCTTCGGTCCTCCAGCTTCCCGAGCGCATCGAGTTTATTGAGACCATGCCTTTCACCAAGGCGGAAAAAATGGACAAGACTGCCCTTCGGCAAGACATCGAGAAGAAACTCCGCCCTCCCCTGTAGGAGCAATCTCCGGTTGCGATTCGCCCTCCCCGCGTAGGAGCAACCTTTGGTTTGCCGTTCATCTTCCCGGTGTAGGAGCAACCTCCGGTTGCGATACATTCCCCCGGTGCAAGAGCAACCTCGGGCTTGTGATTCAGCCGCTGATATCAACAAACCCGGCGTTTTTCACGAACCTTTACTACACGCAAGAAATCTTTTTTACCTGCCGGTGCCGTAGTCAAAGACGGTTTCCGTCATTGCCTCCACATTTTCCGGCCTGCTTTCATAAGGTATACCGGATCCGCCGTCTATTATGAGGCCGCCGTTCCCGGCCAGGGTATCGATAAGCATTTTCACATAATCCCTCACCTTTTCAGGGGTGCCTGTCACAAGCAACCCCGCAGGAACGTTGCCCCTAAAGCACATGGTATCTCCAAGCACGGCCTTGAATCTCCTCAAGTCTACATTGTGAAAATGCCCCAGCACCTTACCCCTGGGTAGGTCCTTGAGGAACTCTAACCTGGGCGTATAGTCACCTTCAAAAAACGGCATCGGTGTAAGCCCTGCCTCAATAAGCTCTAGAAAAACCTTCCTAAGGCTCGGCCAATAGAACTTGGCAAATTGTTCGTTCGACATGAAACCGCCAGCGCCCCTGTGAAGGGGGATAAATACCCGGGGATTCCCCGCCTTTTTTGCAGCAGAAATCGCATTCTCTATCACCATGGGAGTGAACAAATCAATGGCTGCGAGAAGCTTGTCCGGATTCCTGTACATGTCGATCATAATCCCCCTCATACCCCTTAGGAAATCGGTTATCCAGTCATATGGTGCGCTTGTTGTGGCACCTGCCATCATGGGAAAGCCTTCCTCTTTCAGTTCATCGACCAGTCTTTTCCTGATGCCCTTGTACCGGTTCATTTCCTCCCCGGCTTCTTGCAGGGCCTTCAAGATATTTGAAAAGGACGGGCTCCCCGCAAGCTCACCCACTATTCTCAACAAGGAAGATCCGCTTGACAGCCAATGGGCTGGAGGCAAATCCTCCAATGGTTCCAGCAATCCTGAAATCCTGGGCAAAAGCTTCCTGAGAGTAAACCCTTCCGGATTGGAGAGCAGATCGTCGTATTCATCCTCGCCCATATACTCACCTTCAATGAATTGGAAGTTGTATTCCTCAGGGAGATCATGGCCGGGCCATTTGTATTGCTTTAATCCAAAGATCTCCATGACAGGACCCGGGGTCAAGGCAACAGAGGGAGCCATATCCCATTGCAATTTCTTCAAGGACACCTTGACTCCATTGGCTGCTTTTTCATAATCATACATGGCATCTTTAAAGGTGAGCCCCGCGTACTTATAGAAAAAATACGCGGACACGCTTGCGATCGGGACCCTGTCAGGGCTCTTCAGGCTTACTGCATCATGAAATCTCTTCACCCTCGCCTCATAGAGTCCCATGTTTGATTCTTCCATTGCACTTCCTCCCAGCTTTCACAAACTGGCTGTTGCCTTCTATCACGTCTCCCTGAGCACCAATACATATCACTTATCCTTGGGGAACAATAGCAGAGAGCCTTGAAGTCATCAACATACCCTGCTCGTCGGCACCTTCTATTTCCGCGACCCATTTGGCTGGAATCGGAGTTCCATTGAAACTAGGAAGGCTTATGAAAAGGGGGAAAAGGGAAGAAATTGTGGCTGTCTTTGGTATTCCCCCAGATTATGAGGATTATCCGCGCAGAGTTCTTTCAGCAGCCCTTGAGATGAGAAAGGGCTTGCCAAAACATTGCTCTCTAAAGCCTGTGTCTTTGAATCAAGCAGCAACTCCGTTATCCAGGAAGACTCGCTTGAAATTATCGTAGCAGACCTTTTCGAT
>JAFDIC010000375.1 GCA_019308525.1 Deltaproteobacteria bacterium | reverse complement strand
TTGCTTTGAAGCGCGCTTTTCCATGCCGGGTCTCGATCCAGACCCAGTCCTGCTCCCCGATGCCTAATCTACCATCCGTCTCTGGATGGATCATCGCCGGGGCGTAAGGTTCTATCTCCCGCAGCCATGGGACATGGACACGCCCCATTCTAGGGTGGCGGGCTTAGAACTGGCATAGAGGAGGGCGGATTTCCTGATCATTGCAGGTGAAAGCCAGGTCACTTCCGCTGCCCTTTCAGGTGTCCATTCAGAAACTATATCTGTTAGAGCCTGCCAGCCGGTCCAGGAGCCTCTTGCCCACACCGCCCATGCCGTCATTCCTGGAATCAATCAATGTGTCCCCCCATGCGACGATACACCGGGTCCGATCAAAGTCACGCATAATTCCGGTACGCCCCAACCCCGGGATGGGACCGACCGTAACATTCACAACCGGCATCCGGGTCTTACTCAGGCACACGTGTCCCACGCCAATACCGTTGGGCGTTTCCAGCACACCGCTGAAAAAGTTTTGGCGCGGGTAGCTCAGGACTACCCGGGCAGTACCCCAGGCGTAAGCGATGCTTTCACCGCCGTACTTGTCTTTGATTTCCGATAGTTTTTCTGCCGTTGTGTCAAGCGCCTCCTCCCAGGATATGCGCGTCCACTTGCCTGTTCCTCTCTTCTCGGCCCGTTTCAAAGGGTATTTTAGGCGATAGGGACTATACACATACTGAATTGCGGCATTTGCCTTTTCGCAGATACTGCCCCTGTTGAGAGGACCTTCAGGATCACCTTCAAGTTTGATCAGTCTTCCGTCTTTGATATGGCCCAGCAGTATACAGCCGCCGTGGCACAAGAAACACGTGGTTTTGAGGATCCTCTCTCCCCTGTCGGCAATCATAATCTGCCTCGAAGCCATGGGCCGATCTCCCTGTGATCGGGGAAAACGACGTGATTAAAGGGTTCTTTTGTCAATTACCCTCTTGGACTTACCCACTTCGGGCACCGGGATGGTGCCTGCCGGGACCAACTCCACTTCGGGTCGCACCAGTATGTTAGACTGTAAGGCATCAATAATGCGGCGCTTTAGGCCTATCATGTGTTGCTTTTCACCTTCCAGAAGATGCGTCGGGACCTCGACCCGGATGGTCATATAGTCCCTGTCCTCTATGGTCTCCAAATGGATCATGTAAATGGGGCCAACCTCCGGGAATGACATGAGGACCTTTTCGATCTGAGATGGATACATGTTGACGCCCTTAAAGATGATCAGGTCGTCGATTCTGCCCTTGATGCTGGATATCCGGCGGTGGGTCCTCCCGCAGGCACAGGGCTCGGGAATCAGTGCGGCCAAATCCCGGGTACGATACCGGATGAGCGGCATGGCTTCCTTCGTTAGTGTCGTAAACACTATTTCCCCAATCTCTCCGTCTTCAACCGGTTGCTCTCCTTCAGGATCCAGGATTTCCAGGATATAGCAGAGTTTCCAGGTCTTCTTCCCAGTAAATGGATTCGGTGTTTCTCCTTTCCGCCATAATCCTCTCTCCCCGTACCCCTGATGGCCCGTTAGAGGCACTTTCCGGCCTGTTATTTCCTGTCCTTGAATCCGAGATCGGATGAAATCTGACTGGCGCAGCCTTTAACCATTTCAATCAAAGCGTACTTCTTCTCCCCCACCAGTCGTTCTCGCGGACCAAGGATCGAAAGCCCGGCCGCCAATCTTCCCCTGTGGTCAAATATGGGCGCAGCAACAGCAGCGGCGCCCGGTTCGTATTCCCCGTCGCTAAAGGAAAAACCCTGATCTCGAATGGATTTCAACCGCGCTTTAAGCCTCACAGGGTCCGTAACGGTGTTGTCGCTGAAAGCCCTGAGGCCGTTATCTTCTATCATCGCGTCCACAAAACGCTCCTCCTGAAATGCCAGCAAAATCGTCTGGGAAGCCCCGGCATGCAAGGGTATACTGCTACCCTTCTCTACCAGAAGTTGGATTCTCATGGGTGTTTCGATTTTCTCGATACAAAGGGATTCCCAACCATAAACCACCGTCAGAGTGACCGTTTCCCTTGATTGCCTGGAAAGAGCGATCATATGGGGTCTGGCAATATCGAGAAGAGGCATTCTATCCGCGGCCAGGGCTCCTATCTTATAAGCCGCGAGCCCCAGAGAGACCTTTCTTGTGACTGCATCTTTTACCAGGAATCCCCTTCTTACCAGTACGTCAACATACTTGTATGTGGTGCTCAAAGGAATACCCAGTTTCGTGGAGAGCTCTCTAATAGAAAACTCCTGGCAATCGAAATCAAAGGAGGAAAGGATATCCAGGAATTTTTCTATGGAGGCAGACGATGAACGCATTTTTTCTCAATATATAGAAGTGATTTTCTATATGAGTAACAATACCCAGGGCTGGACCATCAAGTCAAAAAAAAGTTGGATCGAGCTGGATCACACCCAAGGAGGATTCGGTTTCAAGTCCCCGGGTAAGATCAGCCCCAGGGTCAGGAGCCCCAAGGTTTTGGACAGGGGTCAATGTTTGGAGTCTTTCCCTCATGTGAATTGTGATTGACAAACATTTGAAAATCGACTAATCAGAATAGCATTTACATGGGAGGCGCGGGTTCCTCCTTTCATTGGCCAAGTCATGACGTGAATTTTGGACAAAAACTTCCTCTCAGGATCCCATATGACAACCGACAAAAAACAGGCCATTCTTAGGTCCGCTGAACGCCTTTTTTCCACCAAGGGTTTCGACCAGACCACGGTGGCGGACATTGCCAAGAAAACGGGTATTCACGAAGCATCCCTTTACTCCTACTTCAATGGCAAGAAGATTATCCTTTTCGAGCTCGTGGGAGAATACCTGCAAAATGCCATTAAGACACTTAAAGAGCATTTCCTGGGGATGGTGGAGGCCGGACCAAAGCTCAGAAAATCCATATGGCACTTTCTCGCTGACATGGACACAACGGCAAACCCTGATCGCGCAAGAATTCTCATGATGGTCCAAAAGGAAAATCCGGAGTTCTATGCCTCTACTTACTTCAGGTATATGGATGAGTATATGAAACTTCTTGTCGAGACGATTAAAGCTGGGCAAGAAGAGGGACTGTTCAAAACCGAGGTAAGCCCCAGGCTGATAAGGAATATGACGGTGGGAACCAGCTTGTTTACAGCTTACGGGCAGATTCTTCACGGTTACTCCTATGATCCCCACGAAGCTTCAGACGTGATATATCGGCTCGTGGTCAACGCCTTTGGGCCAAGGGTATCTCCACCCGCGGATGAAGCATTCCCAAGGGGTAGAAGGCCGAAGAAAGACAGGTCAGCGGCGCGCAGAGAGCATATCCTGGAAATTTCGACAAAGGTTTTTGCCAGGAACGGTTTTTCAGCATCCACCATATCGGAAATCGCAAAACATGCCAGTATGGGTGATGCCACCCTGTATGGCTACTTTGAGAACAAGGAAGCCATCCTGATGGCCATTCCTGAATTCCATATGAAGGATCTGCTGTCGGACCATGATTTCTTCTCTAACGCCCAAACAGGCGCAGAGGGGAAACTTCGAAAGCTGATATGGCGATGGGTATGGAAGCTATGGACGGAAGAAGATTTTGCTCGTGTCCTGGTGCTGGAGCTACTGAGAAATGAGCATTTTTACTCCAGTAAAGGTTATGGTTTTTTTGAGCAGTTTCTCAAGGAAATAGAAAAGGTCGTTCATGAAGGGGAACGAGAAGGTATCTTCATAAGAGAGGTTCCATTCCCTACCTACATATATATGACTATAGGTACCATAGACCAATTCCTGTTACCCCAATTCCTGCTGAACAGACCTGCACCTGGCCTTGCCGAGTTGTGCGCGATAGTCGATTCACTCGTAGACGCCATCAAGGTCAAGTGAGATTCGTGAAGAATTTCCCAGCAACCGGGCCCCGGCCACCGGCAACCTCTTTGTGAAAGGAGAAAAGCAATTGGCATACAAGGATATTTTGCTTTCCATCGACAAGGGAGTCGGGATCATAAAGCTGA
>JAFDIC010000029.1 GCA_019308525.1 Deltaproteobacteria bacterium | reverse complement strand
CGTTTCCTGCACGTCCAGAACCGCTGTACAGGGTGTTTCCCTTTTCGGCGATTACTACGCTTGCCCCCAGTTCCCCGGCCCTGATGGCCCCCATCAGGCCAGCGATACCTCCCCCGACACATAGTACGTCGCTTTCGACCCTTTCCATCTTCATGTCAGATCCTTTTAGCATTGTTCGCAGGGAATTTGTCATAACACTTCCAAAGCGGCTTCAATATGGAACCAGTACCCTTCTTGCGGCCTTCGGAGAGACGTAGATGGCTCCTGTGGGACAGTCCATCTCGCAAAAATAGCAAACAGTGCAGTCACCAGGGTATCTTATACATGCTTTCCCCTTTTCCTCATCCAGTCGCAAAACGTCCATAGGACAGGTATCAATACAAATACCGCATCCGTTGCACAGGCCTTCGTCTATTTTTTCGATCGCCATAGATCGCTTTCCTTAACTCTTAAGAGATACCCGCACCGGGGCCGGTGATTTCTGGAAGCGGTCTGGCTTGACCGGATATCGATACACAGGAATGGGCTCAAGACGCGTCGTAATCCCCTCCCCATTGGATCTCAATACGACCCTTTTCAGCCAGTGGATATCATCCCTTTCGAAAGGAACTCCCCATTCTTGCATATCGCGCATTCTCGGTATCAGCTCTCGAAGCATCAAGGCAACCCAGTCCTGGTCATTCATGTACTCTCCCCCCAACACGATTTCCTCGTGCCAGGCAGCCAGGTCGTCATCCTCGGTTGGACAGAGTATGACACCGGCGTTGGTAGAGGAAGGCCCGCTACGCGATACCTTGGACTTGTCCACCACCCTACGTTGCCCACAAAATCCTTTGCCCTGATCGCTGCCCAGGTACCGGCGAGACCACCACCGATGACCAGGACGTCTGTTTCAACTATTTTGTCAACCATTCATGAGTTCCTCGCTGCCGCAATGCCATGGAAATGCCTCCTTCGGCTCGACCATAAGCGGGTTTGGGACAACCTTTCATCGAGGACCGGCTTAACCGGTTTCCCTGTCATAATCTTCTTTCAGGATATTGATGAAGGCTTCTCTCACATTCTGGACATGTTTACGTGCCAGGTGCTCGGCCTTGGCTTCTTCACGGTTCCTGATGGCATAGAGCACGGCCAGATGTTCATTTACAGAACCATCGGCATAAAAGGATTTTATTTGACGTTCATGGTGGAAAGATTTGCTTTGCATTAACAAAGAGATGATGAACTTTGTTATGGACTTGTTTTCATAGCAATCCGCAAGCATTTTGTGGAAATTGTAATTCAAGCGCTCAAACTCGTTCATATCCATGTCTTTTCCCGAGGCTTTGAGCTTTTCGAATTCTTCTATCATCTTTGAAACACTCTTTTCATCGGCTGATCTGGCCGCTATTCTGCCTGCCAGGCCCTCCAATACTTCTCTGACTTCATAGGCTTCCAGGCATTCCTTCATGCTGGTCAATTTGACTTGAACTCCATGGGAGGATGCGTCTTCGAGCAGATATTCTTCTTTTAGGCGGATAAAGGCCTTCTTAACGGTTGTGCGGCTTATGCCAAGTGATTTGGCCATCTTATCCTCGGTCAGGCGAATATTGGGCTGAAGTTCTCCTGAGAGGATCATTCCTTTGATTGCTTCATATGCTCGTTGTTCTAAGCTCTTGAAATCGCGCTTGAGGTCAATTGCCATTTTCCCTCCACCTCCTACAGAGCTAAAGAATTGCATCCGGAATCCCGAATTCCGGATACGGAGATTATCCTAGAAGCATTTCGATTGTCAAGCCTGAATTTTCTGCACTATTTTTTTCACAATTCTTGGGGTATATCAGAGAAAAGCCTCTATCCGGGTGGGAGAATTTGAGTGGCCGCTCCTGAAAAACGAAACTCCCCGCCGTGTGAAGCGGGGGAGTTTCCCTCGGTGCATATGGTAATTTGTTAATAGTTTTCAGCAAATAGCTCGAAATAGGCTCGTGGGTGATCGCAGGTGGGACATTTCTCCGGTGCCTCTGTAGCCTCTATGATGCGGCCACAGTTCCTGCACTTCCAGAGCGCCTTTTCCGGTCTCTTGAACACAGTGCCGCCCTCAACCGCTTCTATTAGCTTGTTATATCGGCGCTCGTGCCATTTTTCCACCTCCGCTACCTGGTTGAAGATGCGCGCCGCTTCATTGAAGCCTTCTTCCCTGGCTACGTCGGCGAACTCTGAATAAAGTGTTGTCCATTCCAGTTTTTCGCCCGCGGCGGCGGCCTTTAACTGGGCCAGGGTATCCCCTGGAACCCCGGCGGGATAGCCGGCGGTGATTGTGGCCTCGCCCCCTTCAAGCTGTTTGAAAAACAGCTTGGCGTGCTCCTTTTCATTATCAGCAGTCTCCAGGAATATCGCGCTGATCTGCTCAAAGCCTTCCTTCCTTGCAATGCTGGCGGCAAAGGTATAGCGGTTACGGGCCTGAGATTCTCCGGCAAAGGCTGCAAGTAGGTTGTGTTCCGTCTTTGATCCCTTCAAAGTAGGCATAAGTCGGCTCCTTTCTCTTTTTCCTTGCTCAAGGTAAGAATTTCTAAGATCAATAAATCAGGCTCAATAATATTTGAAGAAATAAGAAAAAAGGATATAAGTGTCAAGGATTTCTCCCTGGAAAAAGGATTTCACATCGATTCCTTGTTCACAAAGACCCAATAAAATGATATCAAATGACCGGAAGGCATGCATCAGTCAGAATTGGAATAGTGCTCTTGTTGGCAATTTGGCCTTATTGGGGAAGTTTCTCATTATTAGAGAAAATGGGGAGCTATGGTACAGGAAAGAAGGCTTTGTCCTCGAATAGAGTTTCGTCACCCGGCTATCATCAATGGTGTCAAGCCGGCCAGCAAGATAATGAACCTGAGTACAGGAGGGGCATTTATACAGACAAACAACTGGCGCCACTACGAAAGGGGCAAGCAGGTCACGCTCTTTACAAAATTTCCCCTTGAAACGAGACCCATGAGGATCAGGGCCAGGGTCGTCCACGTAGGAAGGGAGGGGATAGGAGTGGAGTTTCAGGATCTTTGGGGCAGAGAATCAGAAGCCGTTGACATTACCTTCGAGGTCTTTAAAAATACGTTGCCCTTTCCGGGCTCTTAACCCCGACTTCATTACACTCGCAAGGAGGGTTCATTCGTGAGAAAGATCGTTGTGCTGTTTCTTGTTTTTTGCTTTTTTCCCTTTAGTTGGCCTCCCCAGTCAAGGGCAGAAGGGAGCGGGAAAGACCTCTTCGAGAAAAAATGCAGTACATGCCACTCAATCCAGAGGGCAAAGTCAAAGAGAAAGACCAGGGAGCAGTGGGAGGCCACGGTCATGAGGATGAAGGACAGGAACCGGGCTCCGATCAGTGCGGAAGAGGCGCGTATTATCATAGATTATCTCGTGAAGAGTTACGGTAAGTAAGAGGGATCCGGGAGAAAAATCATACTCATGGGGAGATCAGGCAAAAAGGGGCGGTGGTTCATCATAAAACACGAGGATTGCGGCTCGGTGTTCACCATTAATACAGAAAAGGAACCCAAGTACCCCCCTGTTTGTCTCACCTGCGGGAAACAGGCCGTTGACCTTGACAGGATCAGGAATTTTCTGCGGACTTACAGAGAGCTTATTGAGAACCTAAGTGATGGTTTCACGATGGAGGAAATTCCCGGTGAGATCGATACAACAAAACTGAAGTTCTAGGATATCCGGAGGCTATCAGCCAGGTCAAACCCTTTGTTCAACAAACTGCCACATGTGGCCTTTTCTTTAGAAGAGAGTTTTCCAGGAAAATGGCCTGGTATATCACCCCTTCAGTGTCACCTCCCTTTGCGCGCCTTCCAGGCATCCATTCCAACCCCAATGAAATCGATCGTTCTGTGAAGAAGGCCTGACGGATATGAATATGCCTGTGGAACAGGACAGGGGGCCAGAAAGGATTCTCCTGTTATCGATTTTCTTGGCCCATCTGTGGGTGGACGCTTCCCGGGGAATCTGCTCATCATACTCCTTCAGTTGAAGGATCTCGTTCTCCTCAACTATTTCGAGGTGGGCATCATAATGACAATCCTTAACCTAACCTCGTCCGTGATTCAACCCCTGTTCGGACACGTTCCCGACCGGCTGGGTCGGAGGATGGTGATCGCCGGGAGCACGGGTCTTTACCCCCCGCTCATGTCTTTAATTCCCCGCCCCTTGGGGCGTTAAGATAGTTTCCGATTGATACCTCGGTGCTTGCGGCGGGGAAGTTCATTGATTATGAGTGATGGGGTATGGCTCTGGATCCTGGCCGGGGCCTCTGGCATAGCCCTACTGGCCAGCTTTTCGGTTGCGATGGTCCTTGCCCAGGAGCTCTTGCCGCGGTATCTGGGGCTGGCCTCAGGCCTCATTTTGGGATCGAGTTTTGGCACGGGTGGGCCGGGAACAGCCTTTTCAGGGTATCTGGCCGACCACATTGGACTTTACCAAGCAGCCCGGGTCCTGGCTCTCGCCCCCTGGTGACGGCACTTCTGACGGTGTTCATTAGAAAGGTCCCAGCTTGAATTGGAGTGGCTGCATCCAGGGCCCGGAACAGAAATACCAAGGGGGTCCTGAAGATAAGCCGTTGAGAAACAAGGAGTATTGGTGGGCCGCAAACAACGATTCGGAGACCTCTTATGTGGACATAAATCTGCCGACGGTGCCGAGGCTGATTGCTCCGATAATATCTTTGGAAAAAGCAGGTAAAATATATTATTTTAGGAAATACATGACACAAAGGGGTCATTTATATGAATTCATTGCAAGTGCAAGATCCCGTGGTAGTTGTCTCGTTCCTGGTCGGTTTTTTGGTGGGAGCCTTTCTCCTCTGGCTCTTGGGACGCTTTCGATTACAGGGGGTTACTGAAGGCTTGAGGCTCCAGATCGCTTCTCTTCAGGCAAGGTATGAGAGTCTGGAAGAGGGTCACAGGGAGATGGAGCTATCCCATGCACGAATAGCGGCTGAAAATGAGCAGCTAAAGGTACAGGTCGCAGAGTTAAAAAAGCAAGCAGAGGCGGACGAGGAGAAGTTACAGTGGGTTGAAAAGGCACAGGATATGATGAGAGATGTCTTCAATGCGCTGGCGGGCCAGGCTTTGAATGCTACCACTACCCAGTTCTTGCACCAGGCCAAGGAACAGGTTGAAAGCCTGGTCGCTCAGTTTCGTGGAGACTGGAAGGCCCAGAGGGTGGAGATCGAGAAACTGGTAGAGCCCCTTAGAGAAAACTTGAACTCGATTGACGGTCATGTGAGAGAGCTGGAGCAGAAACGTGAGGGGGCGTACCAGTCATTGCAGGAACAGCTTCGTCAACTTGCCATCTCCCATTCGGAGTTACAAAAGACCGCTGTGAGCTTGACTCAGGCCCTCAAGTCTCCGACGGTCAAGGGCCAATGGGGGGAAATGCAGCTTCGGCGCGTTGTAGAAATGGCGGGGATGACAAGGCACGTTGCGTATGCTGAGCAGGTTACCACGGATAGCGGTCGACCGGACATGATCATACACCTGCCGAATGAGGGGATACTCCCGGTTGATGCCAAGGTTCCGCTGGAGTCCTATCTTGAGGCAATGGAGGATAAAGATGAAGGGGTTCAAAAGTTGAAACTTGATCGTCATGCCAAGGCAATGCAGGATAGGGTCCAAGAACTCGGTCAAAAAAAGTACTGGGAGCAATTTGAAAAGGCCCCTGATTTTGTTGTAATGTTTGTACCAAATGAGGCTTGCTTGGGGGCCGCTTTTGAACGCAACCCATCGCTTCTGGAATATGCCATAGAGAGGCGCGTCCTGATAACGACTCCGGTAACTCTATTGGCCCTGCTAAAAGCAGTTGCCTACGGTTGGCAGCAGCAGCAAATTACTGAAAATGCGCGTAAAATTGCGGAACAGGGCAAGCTGTTTTATAGACGGCTTGAGACCTTTGTCAGTCACTTGGCCGAACTGCGCAAGGATTTGAACAGGACTGTGGAGGACTACAACAGGGCAATAGGATCCTTGGAGAGACGACTGTTGCCCGTGGCAAAAAAATTCGAAGAAATGGGTGTTGCAACTTCTGAGGTGGAGGCTCCCCAACCTATAGAGTCACACGCAAAACTTCCCTCTGGGGTTTAGCATTTGATATGGGCCTTCAGAACCGGGGAGAGAATGAAGGACAAAGTCTCAGCCTTTTCAGGGCATCGGGATCCCGGTGTAATGTTTTTGCAGGGGTGAAAGACATCAAGAACAATGCTCCGCTGGGTGCAGCTCAGGCCGTCAGTTACTCCGTGGTGACGCCTGGATTTCCGTCCGTGGTACAAAGGATATGGATGGGGGATATGTTAAGAGGCGGCAATGGCTGTTTTGTCTCTCTCGTGATGTCGGTGACAGGCCTTGTCGGTGGTACAGGAACCCCTTTGCAACGTGCCCGAAGAGCAGCTCCTCGTGGAGCTGATTCCGATGGCAGAGGAGGAGGTATGTAGTCTTTCAATACTTCAGGAAACCCGAGAGGAGGGGAAAAATGATGGATGATTATCTTGTCGTGGTATCAGGTGGTGGGCATTCACGTTTCTTTACCCTGGAATCAGCGGAGTTGCCCGAACTTGAATCAAGTCCGAGACTGGTTGAGTGCGGAAAGATCCTCAACCCTGAGAAGGATGTGCCGGGCAAGGAATTGTACTCGGACTCAAAGACAGGCAGAGGAAAGGCCCCGGGAGGGGGTCCTTCTCACGGCTATGATGATCATCGCTCACAACATGAAGATGAGTTCGACAGGCGCTTCGCAAAGCGGATCATAGACGAGACCAAGAGATTAGCAAGACAGAAGGGATCACGCCGTATCATTATGGTCGCCCCGGCACAGATGCTGGGCCTTTTGCGGCAAAACATGGATGCGATCCAGAGGCCGGACCTCAAGGTGCAGGAATTGGCCAAGGACATGAGCAAATTCACTTCAGAGCAGATTCATAATCACCTGGCAAAGGAGGGGATAATTCCCCCCAGAAAGAGGCCTGGAACCTAGGACACCAAATTGGACGTTATGGGTTATGAGTTGTTGGTTGTTAATTCTTGAGCGAGTTTTCGTGGAAGGGGAGGAGTCTGATGGATGAAAGAGCGCCGAGTCGAGAAGAGGCTTACAATCTCTTAAAGGAATACAACTCGAGCGAGAGTCTGATAAAGCATGCCCTTGCCGTAGAAGGGGTCATGCGGTACTTCGCCAGGAAGAGGGGTGAAGATGAGGAAAAATGGGGTGTCATCGGTCTCGTTCATGATCTTGACTATGAAAGGTTTCCGGAGGAGCACTGCAAGAAGAGTCCGGAGATCCTGAGAGAAAGGGGCTGGCCCGAAGAATACATAAGGGCTGTAGTGAGCCACGGATGGGGAATCTGCTCAGAGGTTGAACCCAGGTCAGATCTTGAGAAGATCCTCTACGCAATCGATGAGTTGACAGGCCTGATAGTTACGACTGCGCTGGTTCGTCCTTCCAAGAGTGTCCTGGACTTGACAGCAAAATCCGTGAAAAAGAAGTGGAAAGACAAACGATTCGCGGCTGGTGTGGACAGGTCCATCATCGAGAAGGGGGCCGAGATGTTAGGGATGGAACTCACGGAGCTTATTACAGATACAATCATGGGCATGCGGGAGGTGGCCGAGGAAATAGGCCTTGGAAACCGCAAATAGGACGACTGGCACCGCTTCTGCAAGTCTTGTGCACAGTCTCCCAGGGAGAGGAACTGGGGTTCAACAGATGGTTCACACTCTTGCCCCCAGGATACGAAAATTTGAACCGGAAGACCTCAGGGAGATCCTTGAGATAGAAGAGCATGCCTTTCCAAAGACGCCTTACCCGGAAGAGGTCTTCAAGTATTACGGAAGAAAGCCTGGAACCATTTTCATTGTTGCAGAAATAGATTGTTCGGTAGTGGGTTATCTGATCATGGAAAAAGGGGGACACATAATCTCTACCGCCGTCAGTCCCGGTCAAAGAAGGAAAGGAATCGGGGAAAGGCTCTACCGGTATGCCGCCGGAGCGGCTGGACAAAAACTGTGGCTTGAGGTAAGATCCAGGAATACAGGAGCGATTTCCTTCTACAGGTCGATGGGCATGAAAATTACAGGGGTATCGAAGAATTACTACGGAGACGATGACGCCCTTATTATGGTTTCAGAAGATTAAGGCAATGTTTCTTGTCTTTCCGGTTCGGAGGAACTGACCTTCCCATGGACCAAGAAAACAGCAAAGTGCGCGATGATAAAAGGAGGCAGAGAAGGAAGTTCTTGAGCACCGACCCTTGGGCTACGGGTGCGCTTGTAGTTGCTCTTATAGCCCTCTTCCTGTTTACTTATCTCGGATTGAGATCTCTCAAGGCCGGCCTACCCGGTGCACCTGATATTACCATAACCGAGTTGATCAAAACCCTTGAGAAGTACCCCCGCAGGTTTATGGAGGATGCCTTCAGAGGTGTAAGGCCTTTTTCCAAGGGTGTAAAGCAGGCCAAGATTTATGTCCGGAGGGGTTATGTACTTCACCGCAAATCCAGGTACCGGGAAGCCCTGGTGGAATATGGAAAGGCGGTCAAACTTGACCCAAAGAATCATGAAGCATATTTTTTCAGGGGGCTGACGCTCATTGAGCTAGGGGAATACGAAAAGGCCTCTCAGGATTTCAAGACGGTCATCCAACTGCGTTCTGACTTTGCAGAAGCCTATGATAACCTTGCATGGTTATACGTTCGCCGAGGTGACTGGGACACTGGGATCCTTTACCTGACAAAGTCATTGGAATTGAAGCCCAGGAACGGCTGGGCCTATTACAACCGCGGTCGCTGTTACCTGGAGAAAGGGGAAATGGGTAAGGCCCTGGGGGACCTTAAAAGGTCCTGTGACCTGGGCTACGAGGATGGGTGCAAGCTGTACAAGAAATATGTAAACATGCAGAAATCTTGATTGAGCCTGCTCCCGGCATCCTGCCTGAAGGTCTGAAATGCTGTGCCAAGAAAGAAAGTTTTCTCCTCCTTTCCGCAGGCCGATCGATTCAAGAGGCTCTTTATGAGAGGCATTATCCTAATCTTAGCCGTTGTTTTCATTGCATTGATCCCCCGTGGCGGATATGGCGCTGAAGTAAGTGATGATACAGAGACTTGCCTGGAATGTCACTCCGTGCTCACTCCCGGAATCGTGGAAGCGTGGAAGAGGAGCAGGCACGCAGCGGTATCACCAGGGGAGGGTTTGCAGAAGAAGAAGCTTGAGAGAAGGATTTCTACGGAGGAAATACCTGAAAGACTCCTTTCCGTTGCGGTTGGTTGTGCCGAGTGCCATACCTTGAATCCGGAAGCTCATGGAGACACATTCGAGCATAACGACTACCAGGTCCACATAGTGGTGTCTCCCGCTGACTGTGCCCTGTGCCATGTCAAAGAAGAGCGCCAGTTTGCCCAAAATATCATGTCAACGGCCCACGGAAACCTGGTGGACAACCCATTGTACATGGATCTCGTAAAACAAATCAACGGGGTGCAGGTCTTTGACGGGAATGAGGTGGATGTCAGACCTCCTGTGCCTGAGACCAACGCAGACTCTTGCCTTTACTGTCACGGTACCGTGGTCAAGGTCACAGGGATGATGAAGAGGGAGACAGACCTGGCTGATGTGGAAATACCGGTCCTTTCAGGCTGGCCAAACCAGGGGGTGGGCCGCATTAACCCTGACGGCACCCGGGGTTCCTGCTCCTCCTGTCACACCAGGCACGAGTTTTCCATAAAGATGGCGAGGAGTCCCCAGACCTGCTCTGAATGTCACAAGGGTCCTGATGTCCCGGCCTATCCGGTCTACCAGGTCAGTAAACACGGAAATATATACGGTGCCACGGGCAGTGGATGGAATTTTGACTCTGTGCCCTGGCGGCCCGGGAAGGACTTTCTCGCCCCCACGTGTGCAACCTGTCACGTGAGTCTCCTGGTAGACGGGGAAGGTGAGGTCATCTCGGAGAGATCCCACCGGATGAACGACCGGCTTCCGTGGAGGCTCTTTGGGGTTGTTTACGCCCATGCCCATCCAAAATCCCCTGACATTTCTATTATCAGGAATAGGTCAGGCATGCCCCTTGCCACAGAGCTGACCGGGGAACCGGCGACAGAGTACTTGATCGGGCCCGGGGAACAGGAAAGAAGGCTAGACACCATGAAGTCAGTGTGTCTCTCCTGCCACGGGACTGGATGGGTGCAAGGTCATTTCAACAGGCTGGACAACACCATACTGACTACCAATGACATGACCCTCACGGCAACAAGGCTGCTGGTGGAGGCGTGGAGAAGGGGGGCTGCCAAAGGGATGGACAGGGGCGACAGTATCTTCAACGAGGCGATCGAGAGAAAATGGGTAAGGCAGTGGTTGTTCTATGCCAACTCAGTTCGCCTGGCATCAGCCATGGCCGGTGCTGACTACGGGACCTTTGCCAACGGGCGATGGTACATGGCCGAGAATATCCGGGAGATGGCAGACTGGCTGGAATTCAAGGGCAAGGAAAAGGAATGAACTCCGCTATTTGTTTTTCAAAATGTTCGGCCATCTTCGCCCATGAATAGTTCTCTTCGACAAATCTTCGGCACGCCATGGGATCAAAGGAGTATCGTTCTCTTTCTTCAATGACCAGCTCAATTTTCCTCGCAAGATCTTGCCAACCGGGGCCATCGAAGAGCAACCTTTTGTCAAAGGCGCCTATTATTTCAGGGATGGCGCCCACGGGGGTACCAAGGACCGGTGTCCCGCATGCCATTGATTCCAGGATCACCAGGCCAAACCCCTCCAACTGCCTCGTGGGAAGGACAAAAAAATCAGCCCACTGATAGGTCTCGGGCAATCTATCTTCGGGCAAGTATCCCAGGAAACGAATAGTACCATCCAGGTCAAGATCCTTTACCATCTGTTTCAAAGTCCCTTCAAGGGCTCCGCTACCACCGATGAAAAGCAGCCCTTTTTCCTTTATTGTTGCGCTCTTGTGAACGGCCCGGATGAGGGAATCCAGTCCCATTCGGGGGACCAAATTCCTGATTGTCAGGAAGACAACCCTGTCCGGAGGAATCCCTGCTCTCTTTTTTGCCACGGTCTTATCACCGGGAGGGAGAACAAAACGCCTTAAGTCGATGCCACAGGGGAGCTTTCTTATCCTGCCTTCGGGAAATCCATGCTCCCTGGAGACCTTGTCCCCCATGAAGTCACTGAGGACAGTTACCAGGGATGCGCGGGATACGAGCTTCCTTTCAATCGTTCTTAGGAGCGGCGCTCCCAGCCGGTACCTGATTTTCGCCCCAGCGAGATCCTTTATGAGGAATTCTTCGTGCCAGGGGGAATGAAAGAAATAGACCAAGGGGAGATCCTTGAGAAACCGTGACAACAAGACGGGGCCCGTAGCAGCAAAGGCTTGGTGGATGCAAAGGAAGTCAAAGGGGACCATCCTTGCGACATCCTGCACCGATGAGGAGCTGTTCCTGAGCTCATTGAAAAGCATGGAACAGGGCTTGCTCTGGTCAACCAGGAAGCGGTGAACGCGAAAACCGGGCTTGACGACTTCATGAGCTGGCAAACGGCCACAGGGATTTCTGGTGATTACATGAACCTCATGGCCTCTTGTGGATAGTTCCGCACAGAGATTGTGGAGTACCTTGCCTGCTCCACCAGTGGTATCCGGGAAGAAGACATCTGCCAGCATCAAGATATTCATATGGTCCAGCCTCGAACCAGCATCCCTGCCCAACGCGAGCATACAGGCCTCAACTCCTCTCTCTGGATCATGGGGAGGAGGATAGACTTCTGAGTGAACCTGTCATTTTTTTGAATACCATTCAAGGTCACTGTCGACCATCTCCCTTACCATCTCTTCAAAGGAAATCAAGGGATACCAGTTGAGTTTCCTGTGTGCCTTTGAGGCGTCTCCCTGGAGGACATTGACCTCTGACGGCCTGAAGAGTTGATCGTCTATCACCAGGTATTTCCCGTAATCCAGCCCTAGATAGTCAAAAGCGGTCTCAAGGAAATCCCTCACGGAACGGGTCTTCCCCGAGGCTATGACGTAATCTTCCGGCTTGTCCTGTTGGAGCATGAGCCACATTGCCCTGACGTAATCACGGGAGTGACCCCAGTCGCGCCTAGCATCCAGGTTGCCCAGCCGTATCTCTTTTTCCAGCCCCAGCTTTATCTTGGCAGCGGAAGAGGTTATTTTCCTCGTGACAAACTCGGCCCCTCTTCGGGGTGACTCGTGATTGAAGAGGATGCCTGAAAGGGCAAAGAGACCGTAAGCCTCCCGGTAGTTTCTCGTCAGCTCGAACCCGGCGAGCTTGGAGATTCCATAGGGAGAGCGGGGGTGGAAAGGGGTGTTTTCGCTTTGAGGGCTCTCCCTTGCGTTGCCGAACATCTCACTGGAAGCAGCGAAGTAGAATTTGCAACCCGGGGCCTGCCGCTTCACGGCGGAAAGGATATAGTGTGTGCCGTTCAGGTTGGTGTTTATCGTGGAGAATTCATCCTCAAAGGAGTAAGAAACATAGCTCTGGGCTGCCAGGTGATAGCATTCGTCAGGTTCGATTTTGGATACTATTTCAAATATGGATGCATAGCTTTCCATGGATGCGCTGTGAATCTTTATCCTGTCCAGGAGGTGCCTTATGCGCCACATCCTGGCCTGGGGATGCTCAATGGCCACCCGCCTTACAATGCCGTGGACCTCGTATCCTTTTCCCAGGAGCAACTCCGCCAGATAGCTTCCATCCTGCCCGGTGATTCCGGTAATAAGTGCTTTTTTCAATTCAAATCCCTCCAACAAGGTCTAAGATGTCAGAGATGTGACCCTGCCATCCATTCTTCCTGCTCAGGTGTTCTGTCCATTTTAGACCTTTCCTGACCTGTTCGGTGTAAAGGTCTTTGTTTTCGAGGACCTCAAATGCCTTTAACCAGGATGCCCCGTCATGGGGATCTGCGACCAAGGCGTTTCCACCCGTAGTTTCCATCAAGACCTCGATATTGCTGACCACACAGGGAACGCCGCAGGCCATTGCTTCCAGAGGTGGGTAGCCATATCCTTCTGCGGTCGATGGTTGAGCAAGGCAAAAAGCCTTCCTCATGACTGACGGCAGGTCGTCGTCCGAGACTTGCTCAATCCAGTTGGCCCTCGATTCGGGATATCTTGTGGTCCAGAATCGTCTGTATTCGCCGGGCACACCAACCAATACCACGGCTCTTTTGAGACGGCCCGATAAACCCAGCAAAACCCCGAGGTTCTTGTGGGGCTTCCCATTCCCGACGGTCAAGATATATCCGGGCTCAAGTCCGTAGCCTTTGATTACCAAGGAGTCTTTGTGTCCGCGGAGCGTGAACCTTTCATCTATGCCGAGATGCCTCACTTTTGGATTCCGACCCACAGCCCCGGCATACTTGAGGGTTTCCTTCATGCTCCACTTCGAGTCATACCAGGTAAGGTCCGCTTTTTTGAGGGCCTGCTTCAAGCGCCAGGAATCAAATGGGCGCTTAAGGCGTTTCCTGTAAGCCGGGTGGGTCAGGTCAAGGATATCATGTACAAAGTGGGCGGCCGAGCATTTGACTCCAAAGAGGGGCAGCTTGGGATAGGGGCTAATGAAGATGCCTATTGAATCATCCGCCAAACGGCTCAAGGCAAGTTCCGACCCCAAGAATGAAGATGGGAGGGGAGAGAAAGAGATATTCTCCCTGGTCTTGAGCATGGAGGGGACTGCATCAAGAGAGTTGCCCGCAAGGATGATTTTCCCTGCCCAATTCACCTCGCCAAGGGCATGGATAAGGCCAACCAGGACCCTCCCTATACCCGTCAGTCTCCCCGGAACAAATTCCCTGGCATCCAGCAGAATGCGTATGGGGGTATTCTTCCCTTCTCGACTCATTGTCCTGAGACCTCCTCGAATACCTGAACCATGCGTTTTACATGATTGTCCAAGGAAAACATCTTGGCCCTTTCCATTGCGGATCGCACCATGCTGTTCCTAAGGTTCTCATTGCGCAAAAGACTCAACACGGCCTCGGCCAATTCGTCCGCTTTCCCGGGGCTGACGAGTATGCCGTCGACCCCGTCACGCATTATCTCTGGTGCACCTCCACTTTGCGTAGCCACCACAGGGACTCCACAGGTCATTGCCTCGACCAGGACCCTGCCGAAGGGCTCGTTTTCTGAAGGCATTATGAGTACTCGGGCGGCCCTGTACCAGGGGCGCACATCTTCAACCGGTCCCATCCAATGGATCCTGTGTGGGAAAGGCGAATTCCGGGATTTGGCCAGGAGGTAAGTCCACCATTCCGGCTCCTTTTCATCCATTGCTCCAAGGCAGACCAGGTGAGCGTCGGGCTCAGCAGTTGCGATTGTTTCAAAACCCCCCAGTGCCACATCATGCCTTTTCCACCTTGAGACGCGGCCAACCATGAGTATGACTTTCCACCCCTCTTTCAAGGTCCGTGGCGGGTCCAGTGGAGTCTCTTTGAAGTAACATCGATCTATGCCATTGTACACTACCCGCACCTTTCTCATTACGCGAGGCTTGAATCGGCCGCCGGTGGCACGGCTGTTTACTATGATGCGACTGCTCAAACGCACCAGCAGAATATCGAGAAGGGGGTCTGGCTCAGTTATCCTGCAATGCCACAGGGAAGGTAATCCAAGGAGCCGCCCTGTTATACCCCCGTAGAACGCCGCCCTTGAGCCGTTGCAGTACAAGAGATCGGGATTGAGTTTACGGCAAGCTCTTGCAAGGGTCATCAAGGAATCAAGAATCTTGAAGACGTTCCAGGGCCTGATAGGGTGCAAAGGTATGACAACAGAATCGATGCCTCTGGTCTCAAGCCTCCTTTTCAGTTCTCCATCTTCAGGAACAACGGCATGGGCCTTCCATTGCCGGGGGAGATGGGTCAGTAGATCCAGGAACGAGTGCTCCCCACCGCCCAGCATGAACCCGGGATTTGAAATGGCAAGGATGTTCTTGTTCAAGGGTTACTCCTGATAAGAGAGGACATCATCCAGGGTTTTTCTTCTCCCCTCCGAGCAGATTTCCCTGCAACTGCCAGCAATTGGCATGGATGAGAAAGACGTTGAACGCAGCCATCATGCTCAATATCAGCCCGTGTATGCCGTCCCTGAATCCCTGCTGCATAAGGTACTTTTCCATAAATTTCCACAGGGGCCTTAGTACAAGATGAACAGGGGCCTGCCACCCGTAAACTTGCCTTTCCCTTTTGATGAGTTCCATGGCGTCAAGGCGAGCGTAGCGCTCCATTTTTTCCAGGTGATGGAAGATATCTTTGTAAGGTTCGTGCATCAAGTCGCCCTTTAAGACGCCAGCCTTTCCGTCCAAGTGTACTTCTTCATGCACCAGTTTGTCATTGAACCTGCCGCGCCCCCTCTTGAAAAGGCGAAGAATGGGCCTGTACCATCCACAGTGCCGCATGGGTCTTCCAAGGAAGATGTTGCGGCGGTATACCATGTAGCCATCGTAGGTGGTTTCGGGCGATGATAACAGGGATTCCAGTGAATTCCGCAGTTCCTCTGAAACCCACTCGTCTGCGTCAATGGAAAGAATCCAGTCGCCCGTGGCCTGTTCTACCGCAAATTGTTTCTGCTCACCAAAGCCTTGCATCTCGCGGAAGATTATCCTTGCAGGATACTCCCTTGCAATGGCAAGAGTGTTATCTTCACTGCCTGAATCCACCAGGATGATCTCGTCAGTGAAACCGATGGAATCCAGGCAGCGCCTGATGTTTTCTTCCTCGTTTAGAGTGATTATGACGGCACTCAGCCTGGATCGTTCCATGAGAGCGTCCCCTACGGGTTTGATGTTCTGCCTGCGCCTGTCAACTCTATTATTCTACCTGTATCTATAGCCAAGTCCATGACAAACTTAACGGCTGGAATCAGAACCAAGGGCCTGAGAGATATTCGGGCCTTTTTCCAGGTTGCGTAGTACCGGGCATACTGGGACAGGAAGTATCCGACTATCGCTGTAGATAGGAAAAGCACGACCAGGCCCGGCAAGAGGGTACAGATGAGGCCCAAAGCCAGGATCTTCAACAAGATGGAACTCCTCAGAAGCCATATGAACTTCGGCATGTCCCAGCCGGTAACTTTGATAACGTCAATGTCCGCCCTACCTCGCCTTATAAACCATCGCCAAATGAGGCTCAGCCTCCCCCGCGCTTCGTGACTGACCATCGCGTCAGGGACAAAAAGGCAACGGCCAAGCCGACAGATCTTCTTAGCCAGGACATAGTCTTCTCCGGTTATCTTGAGACGACTATCGAAACCTCCCACCTTATCCACGGCCCGTCGTCGGTAAGCGCAGTTTAAGGTGGAAATCTCCCTGGTCTCGATGTTCTTTCCCTTTGCCTCCAGGACCCTCCTAATGTTTCCCCCAGGGACTCCGACAATCGCTTCCACCCAGCCAGTGGCGTTCGTATGAGGAGGCACGGTCACACCTCCCTGGACTCCTACGACAGAGCCATCTTCGAAGGGGGCCAGCAGTTTGTCCAGCCACTGGTCATGGATTATGCAGTCATCGTCCAGGAACACAATGATTTCACCTCTGCCATGGGACAGGGCCAGGTTACGTGCATAAGGGATACCCTTATTGGCGACGGGATGGGAGACATAACGAGCGCCTTTCAAGGGCATAGGCTTGTCGGTTTCCTCCACGACGACGATCTCAAAGGGGTGTTGTGTATCCATGGCCTTTAAGGTATCTACCAGATTCTCTAGTTCCCTGCGGCGGTCCTTGGAGCAGATCAGGATGGATACCAGCCCGTTTTGCTCTTCTGATGCATGATTGATGATCTCGCCTGGGGAATGATGCGTCATGACGTGCCTCTGAATGTGTAGATACGGATGTTGTGAAAACTATAAGGGGAAGGCTTTTGTTCAAAAGCCTGCCTGAACATCTCCTGATAACATAGACCTTGTCCCCTGTCGTGACTGAGTACGAGGAAGATATCTGCTTCCTGGTTCGTTTGAGGCCTAATTTCGTCAACTTCTATTGAAAACCTGCTACATCGGCCAGGCAGATCTATCACTGGCAGATCGGGGCCATAGAATCTTAGAAGCACAGACATGTATGATGGATAAATATAGACCTTTCTCGGATTAGCGGCCCTCATGGATCCGCATGCCTGGTTCCAGGGTTCATAGGGAACGAGGGAATTATCGTAGAACGAGTAAAGGGTGGCGGCGTTCACAGCGAGGAAGAGGGAAATCATCACTTTAGGGATGTGAGGATGGATCTCCCTCGCGCAGAGCGTTACGATGCAAATCAAGAGGAGAAAGGCAGGCAGGGAATATATGGCGTAATGGGTTCCGTTGAATATGCGGCTGATTTTGAAAGTTGCAAGCCAATGAAGTGTGAGGGGAACAAGGAGAATAGCGATAAACTTTGTCATCCCGGAAAGCTCACGTCTGAGATTCCAGATCAGGACCATGAGAAACGCAAGAAAAAGGGCGGTTCCGAAGATTGCAAAGACATGAAGCCTCCCTGCAACAGGAGAACCAAGGGAAAGTGCCCTGTCACCGGAAAAGAACTGAAAGAGGGTGAAGGGAATTATGGTGCCAGTGGAAAACCTGGCCGTACTAGAGGCAGCTTCACGGGATAGTTGTGTCAAAAGCCCGGGGACCCACCATGCCAAAGATGCGGCGCTGATCAGGAGGGCGACAACAAGGGGTTTGATTCGAGCCCTGAATCTCCATACCACGGCGACCCATATCACAAGGAGGAAAAAAATTGAGGCATAGTGGATGAGAAAAAGCAGGCTTGAAAGAAGCCCCAGGGAGAGCGAATCTCTGAATGTGAATGAGGAGCGCGGGGAAAATCCTTTGAGCAATATGATGGCTGACAGCATTTCGACCAGGGTATACATCCTTGCCTGGTGCGCAATCTGGACAGAGAAGGAGGTTAGTGCATGGGTAAAGGCCAGGATAAGTCCCAGTTTCTTGCAGGCTGCCCTTTCTCCAATGCGGTACATGACATAAGTGGTGAAAGCCCCGAAAAATGCAAAGGGGAACCGAAAAGCGAACTCCCGGGACGCAGACAAGAGCCTCAAGAGCGGGTATCCAGAATGCATCCATAGATGTGTGAACAGATAGTAGATGGGTGGATGTGCATCGCCGGTAATGGCGGAGGAAAAGGGGGACATGAGGTGAACAAAGGAGTGGTCAGTTACCAAGAAGAACGAGAAGGCCTCGTCAAGATCAAGGTCTCGGCTCCCCAGCATGAGTGACCTGAGGGCAAAGCTTGCCAAGAGAATCAGCACAATGATGTTTCTTCCCTCGGTCCACATATGCCTTCTCAATAAACGCATAGGCGAGGTTGTCCATCTCAAAAGCACAGAACCCTTTCTCTCATGGCACCGATGATTCTGCCTGTTGTCATGGCCAAGGATTTGACGATCAGGACAGCGACCATCTGCCATTTTTCCAGAAATCCGGCATAGAGATTTTGCTCCTTCAGCTTTGTCTTCAGATAGGAGAACAAGTACAAGAGATAGGCAATCAGCAAACCCCATAGGGGCCACCAAAACATGGCCACAAGGACAAGACCCATAGTTTTCTTATCCGCCCCCTGCATATCCAACCATAGTCTCAAAGGCCACTTCTGAGACTGATAATGGATCTTTGGGAGGTCAATGATCACCATTTTTTCAAAGTGCCTCTTCAAAAGAGTAGCATGACCTTTACCGAACCCGAAACCCTGGCGCCATGTCCCTGATAAGCTATTCCTGTGCTGGTGGTATACGACGGCTTCCGGGGCGTAAGATATGTGATACCCGGCCTTGTAAA
>JAFDIC010000374.1 GCA_019308525.1 Deltaproteobacteria bacterium | reverse complement strand
TCCTGGTTTTCCTTTTCATGGCCCCACAAGTTATTTTCGCCAAGGTGATCCGCATGAGGTTCGGCCACGTCGCCCCGCCCATGCATGCCCAGCACAAGGCCGCCGAGTACTTTGCCCAATATGTGGAAAGGGAATCGGGAGGCAGGATCAAGTGTTCTGTTCATCCCAAGGGACAACTGGGCAGTCACATACAGATGCTTGAGGCCCTCTAGGTGGGGACCCTTGAGATAACCTCCGTCGCAGGTCCTGCCCTTACGGAATTCGTGCCTCAAATTGCCCTGACCTCTCTCCCCTTCATGTTCGGTAAAGAGAAGGAAATGTACGCCGTGATGGCCAGCCCCATCGGCGAAAAGATTGCTGCCCAGTTCAAGCCAAAGGGTCTCTATTATGGAGGAATTGCGGATCACGGGTTCAAGGCCTTTCTCAACCGCAAGGGACCGGTGACCAGGATAGAGGACATGAGAAAGTACAAGTGGAGGGTTATCCCAAATGCCGGGCGGCATACTGGGGGGGACCCTGATTGCCTATTCCTATCTCACGGCCCGCAGGAAGGGATGGCGGACCCGGAGCCGGTTGTCCATGTCGGAAATAAAATCCGCCTTTCGCGACGGGATCTGGGGGCTGTTCATGCCCATCCTGGTTCTGGGGGGAATATATTCCGGGCTTTTCACTGCTACGGAGGCGGCGGCCGTCGCATTTGTCTATGCGCTTTTCGTAGAACTCCTCATACACAGGAGCATCAAGCCCCGGGATTTGATGCCCGTGCTCAAGGAATCCATTTTGACCTCCTCCATGCTCCTTTTCATCATCGCCAATGCCTCTGTCCTCTCCTACTACTTCAGTGTTGACGAGGTTCCCCTGCGGGTGGCCCAGTTCCTGATGAGGTTTATTGACAACAAGTACCTGTTCCTGTTCTTCGTAAACATCGGATTGCTTGCAATGGGCTGTTTTATGGACATAGTTTCAGCCATGCTGGTCCTCGGGCCGGTCTTCTACCCCCTCCTTCAAAAGTTCGGCATTGATCCCATCCACTTCGGGATCATCATGGTGCTAAACATAGAGGTGGCTTTCTTGACGCCGCCCTTCGGGGTCAACCTGTTTGTCTCCTCGGGTATTATGGGAAAAGGTATCATTGAAGTCAGCCGGTCGGTGCTGCCTTTCCTGGCGCTCATATACGGTGTCCTCTTCTTGATAACATATGTGCCGTGGCTCTCGCTGGTGCTCACCCGCTTCTTGGAATAGATGTATCCAGCGGTAGGACCGGCTCGTGCCACCGAGGTGATTTGCCATGACAAAACTCATGCAGAAAAAGGCTGACCTGCCGGTTGATCTCCCAACAGGATGGGAGACAGTACAAAGGAAGCCGTCATGACCTGGCCTGAATTCAGGGTATCCTCGGCCTACAGGGACAAGTACCCGGGCCTGGCTTTCGGCATGGCCCTGATCAGGGATTGCGAGGCATCGTTAAACCCTCCCGGCTTTGATCAGCACAAGAGAAAATTGCTCCGCAAACTGAGAAAGAGAGAGAACCTCGCTGAGATTTCATCCCGGATCGGTATCTATGACATGTTTTTCAAGAGCTTCGGGTTCGAATGTCCCCTGCCCAGGCATCTCAAACGAACTATTTACAGCGGCTTTCCCCGGTACAACCTGATGGTCGATACCCATATCATGGCGGAGATGTGCGCGGGCATCCTGGTTGCGGTTGCCGACTACGACTGCTTTGAGGGCGGGCTGACCCTGGACCTTGCCATGGAAGGCGAGATCTGCACGGGAATGGGCAACCGCAGGCTGACGACCAGGGAAGGAGAAATAGTGCTCAGGGACGAAAAGGACATTGTCTGCGTCCTGTGCCAGGGCGCAGACGAAAAGACCAGGGTGAAAGATACTACCCGCAATGTGCTCTTCTATTCCTATGCGGTTCCCGGCATAGAAGGAAGGTATATTGAAGAGGGGTTGAATATTGCAGTCGATACCCTGGTTCAATTTGGTGGTGGCATAGTTGAAGGCATAAGGATATACTAGCTGAAGTCGGTAAATCCAGGAACTGGGACACCGAAAAAGGCAGCGGGGCTCTCCGGATCGGTTCGATGTTTGAGCCTCCTGATGCCAGGCGTCATGGCGGCCTGGACGTCTTAGAGATTCGGCCTGCATCATTTCTACGTCACCCTTTAGCGATTGAAACCGTCAAAAGGAGGAAAATTCCATGCTCACGAAAAAAGGCAGTTCCATGATTGCCCTGGGTGTTGCACTGTTACTACTCTCCGCCTGTGTTTCAGCCGGCCCTGGAGAGAGGGCAAGAGTGGTCGCACAGTCCGGAAAAACAGGAAACAAGGTCACGATACAACAGCTTCAGGAAAACTGGCAGGATTATTTCATTCATTATTCAGGAGTGAAGATCACTCAACCGGTGGGTATTCTGTTTGATCCCAAAGGGGACGGCAAAACCATCAAGGTCGGTAGCTGGTGGGGCAAGGTGGAGGACAGGAAGAGATTGAGGACAGCAGTGGAATGGATGAATGCCAGGAGCTCTGCATCATTCCCACAGGTTAGTTTGATTCTCGGTCCGAATGAACAGGTATTTGGCTATGTCTACACCTACAACCCGGTTCCTGTGAGAACCCGTGTAATCAGTGACACGGAGATCTTTGTCTACGACCTTTCTCTTTGACGGTCTCGATGACCTGAAATTCCTCCTTGAGAGGACACATGGCTCCTTCGGGCCTGAACCTGGGTCCAGCGGGCGCATCCAAAAAGGACTTGAAAAGCCCATTGCCTCTGGTACAGTAATCTTTGATCGGGAGCGTGATTGATGAAAAGGGCCCAGGAGTTCTCCTGCTCCCCGATTTCCGGGATCATCTGCGAGAATACGGGATGAAAGGGAATTGCAAAGACATCCGCAAGGTGCTTGCTTGGGCAATGGCCTTCTTGTTGCTGGCCGGCTCCGGCTGTGCGACCCGCCTCAAAAGCCCCGCACCGGCGGATATGGCGGTGGAGGCGGAACGACGGGAGCAGTTGAAGTTTGCACTGTCTCTCCTCCTCGAACGCCAGGCGCGCGCGTCCGTCGTGGCCAACAAACTCCTGCGTGCAAACGCGCAACTGTGCGGCGATGATATTCGTTATACCTTCGGGTTTTTTGCCATAGACAGCGGGACATTCAAGCCGGAATACCGGGAAGTAGCGACTGACATAGGACTTGAACAAGGGGTGCGTGTATGGAAGGTCCTTCCCGGCCTTGAGGCCGCCGCATCCGGATTGAAGAAGGGTGACAGGATAGTCGAGGTCAACGGCAAGGCAGTCTCGGATTTTGAATCCTTTACCATTGCGATGAAGGAGCCCTGGGAGACCGGCCGACTCTCCATGAAAGTTGCGAGGAACGATGACGAGGTGGTGTCTGTATCCTTGAAGGGGAGGCCGGCCTGTGATTACAGGATTGCAGTCATAGAGAGAGACGTGGTAAATGCCTTTGCCGACGGCAAGAACGTGTTCGTGACTACGGGTATGCTCCGTTTTCTCGAGTCTGATGATGAGCTGGCCATAGTACTGGGACACGAATTCGCCCACAATGCTCTCAGGCACCTTCGCCAGATGCAGGCCCAGTCCTTTGCCGGAATGCTCGTGGACCTGGCCATCCTGGTCTTTGGAGGCGTAGACACGCGTGGTCTCTTCTCCCAGTTAGGCCGCCTGGTTTATTCCAAGGAATTCGAGTCCGATGCGGATTACATGGGCCTCTATTTTGCCGCCCGGGCCGGATACCAGGTCGAGGCGGCCCCTTTGCTATGGCGCCGCATGGCGGCCGAGCATCCGGGGGGCATCAAGGACACCACCTGGCTCGCCAGTCATCCGAGCACCCCTGAGCGCGCCGTGAGCCTGAAGCGAACAATCGAAGCCCCCGACGATACTCCCGCCACTCCTCGTCCCGTCTCTGACGACCCTCACCTGCCAGGCTAGAATGGCTATTCTTAACAACGATCAAATTGACATAGTTTTACTTGCCATTCATTACTTCAACTCATTGTAACTACCTGTAAGCTCCTTTTTCTCCTTGACTCGCGAGGCAAATCCTTCTACAGTTCCTTTCCGGGAAGACAACTCCTTGTCAACAAAAAGCGGACCGGGGAATAAAGGATCATCGGCGCACTGCACAAGCATCTTTACTGGTTTCTGTTGGTCTCAGTGATATCCATGAGTGGTTTGGTATGCGCCGAGCCCGTTCGCGGATTGCTTGTCTATGGGCACGAAGTACGGACCCTTCGACCCTGTGGAGGCAAAAGGACACTGTGGGTGATCGCCAGGGGGAAGTTGCACGGGGAATTGCAGCAGACCTACCAGGGTCTCGTGCAGGAACCTTACGAATCGGTCTATGCCGAGCTGGAAGGTGAGTTCACCGGACCCGGAATCGGGGAATTTGGCAGGGATTATGACGGCACCTTTGAAGTCCGCGACATAGTTACCATTTCGCGGGAAGGCACCGGGGCCTGTCGCAGAGGAAATCCTCCTCCTTCAAAAATCACAACCTATGTGTTCGAGTGTGACGATAACTCCAGCTATGTAGTGCGGGCCAAGCCTGGCGGAGCCTGGATCTTGCGCCATCAAGGGTCCTTGCATTTACCCGCTGCCGTTGCTGACTCCGGCCAAAAATACACTGGCCAGGGCTTTGAAATCCACATCCGAGGAGAAAGGGCCCTGATCGCAGAACCGGGCGGAGAGCGCAAACAATGCCGTAACAACCGGCGCAGCGCCGTGTGGGAAAGGGCCAAACTGGATGGTGCGGATTTTCGCGCCGCGGGAAACGAGCCAGGCTGGGTACTACTGATCATGAACGGCCGTGCCATCCTCAATACTGACTACGGCACCATCCGCATCGAAGCGGCGCTTCCAGAGCCGGTCACTGACCAGGAAAACCGCATTACGATCTGGGAGACCGACCAGTTCACCCTGGAAATCAGTGCAAAACCCTGTCGCGATTCCATGTCCGGTGATGAATACGAGAGCACAGTGGTGGTCAGGTTGCCGGACAAGACTCTGTACGGTTGTGGAAAGCCCTTGCATTAGAACCGCCGTCACCATTGGGGCCACAAAGGGATGTGTGACGAATACGGCATTCATCGACAAAATGTATCGTTCACTGCCCTTGCGGCCCGGAGGCCCAGCTCGATTCAAGGATACTCGCGATCAAGATGGCCGATCCGACAAGGTGTAAGTAGCTGTTTTTACTGCTACACTAAAATAAACAGCATATTTTTTTGAAAAAGTGAATAAATAGCTTGCATTTACCACCACGAGTTGTTAACTTCTAGTCATTCATTTGGCCGCGCTTTGAAGTGGCGCGGCAGTTTCTTTTGGTAGGAATGGCTCATATTGTTGTTGTGGCATCCTCCAGTTTGAGACGTTGAAAATTTTGAAGAAAGGAGGATGTTACTATGATGAACGGAACTGTAAAGTGGTTTAATGATCGCAAAGGGTTCGGATTCATTGAGCAGGAAGACGGACCTGACGTGTTTGTGCATCACTCGGCGATCAACGGAAGCGGGTTCAAATCCCTCAATGAAGGGGACAGGGTTAGTTTTGAGGTAGAGGAAGGACAAAAAGGTCCTGCTGCCATCAATGTTACATTGCGCTAACTCCCTGTTGTAGGAACGGAAAAGGGCATGCCACCCACAATGCGGTGGATGCCCTTTCTTCACGGGGACGGGTATTGATTAATTGATATAGATCATCTCATCAGTTTGAGTTGCTTTTCTTTCACGATTTTTTCGCCCCGCTTTACCGATTGGCTGGCGGTGGGTTGTGAAACAGCGAGCCGTTTGGAAAGTTCCAAGGTGGTGATGCCAAGCTCCCGTACTGCCCAGTAACATAACACGCTGCGGGCTTCAACCGTCTCTGGATACCTTCCCGGTCGCGTAACGATATTGTGCTCTACACCACATACACTTGCTACCTCGCCAACCAGCCAATCAAAATCATACCCCTGGGCCTCATAGTGGTAGCGACGTTCGAGTTGTTCCTGGCAGGTTTCCAAAACCTCCTGAACGAAATTGTCATC
>JAFDIC010000373.1 GCA_019308525.1 Deltaproteobacteria bacterium | reverse complement strand
TGGGAGGGGAGTTTCACGCTAATACCTGGGTGTTTTTGCAATTTCAACATCAGGCCTACCGTAACGAAACATTCCTCCAAACGCATGACGCCTTTGCAAGACGTTCACCATTGTTCGTGAGGCAGAGTTGAGCGCGTCGTGCGATGAGAAGGAATCCACGGACATGTCGTGTATGTGGGATTAATCCTTTTTCACGATTCATTTTTTGCACCAATATGGGAGGCAAAAATGGCAAGCTCAGAAAAAGAGGCGGTTCGTGAGGTGGTACAGAAGTATATTGATGGGACCTATCATGGTGATGTCAAGGCCCTAAGAGAATGCTTCCACCCAAGCGCTGTTATGAACGGTTACCTTGGAGACCAACTTTTGTTGGGCAATCCCGAGCCTTTTTTCGAAGAAATGGAAAAGAACCCCCCTATGGCGGAAGCCGGGGCTCCTTACAAGGGCGAAATCACTTCTGTCGATGTTGTTGGAAATATCGCGAGCGTGACGTTAAAGGAGTCTGGTTTCGCGGGGAGCATGAATTTTACCGACTATTTTCATCTTATCAAAGTGGAGGGTGAATGGAAGATTTTCAGCAAGACTTTTGCAACCGAACCTTGAAACGTTATGTGTTCTTGAGGGATGGGGGGCTCTATGAGTAATGTAGAGGAGTTGACGAAGACGTACTTAAAGAGGACAAAGACTTCTGCCAGGCTGGCAGAGGAGGCCCGGAAGTACATGCCAGGGGGTGACACCCATGGCCACTTTTACAATCCCCCCTATCACATAACGATTGAACGGGGGGAGGGATGTTATCTTTATGATGTGGATGGCAATGAGTATATAGATTGTGTTAACGCATACTTCGTGTTGATCCATGGACACTGTTTCCCTCCAATAGTCGAAGCGCTTCAGAAGCAAATAACGCGTGGCACCGGTTTTGGTATGCCCACCGAACCCCAAATAGCTTTTGCCAGGCATCTTTGTGAGCGCGTGCCTTCTCTTGAAGAGGTTCGCTTTGTTTCGTCAGGCAGCGAGGCTACAAGCATGGCAATACGCGCTGCTCGCGCATTTACCGGCAGGCGAAAGATCCTTAAGGTGGAAGGAGGCTACCACGGCACCCATAATATTGGTGAACTGAACTCTTTTGGGGGTTCTTTGAGCAGGGGGGAGCTTAAACCCATGCCCCCGATAGGAGCAGATGGAAGCGAGATCTATGATGTTATTCTCTTCCCTTACAATGATGCGGATACTTTAGAAAGGATTGTAGCAGGAAAGGTTGATGAGATTGCAGCCCTCATTGTTGAGCCTATGATAATACCTTCGGGGGCCATACCGCCTGTTCCCGGTTACCTTGAAGCGGTGCGAGAAATCACCAAGAAGCATGATATCGTCCTTATCTTTGATGAAGTGGTTACTCTCCCTTTTTATTATGGCGGACTCCAGGAGTACTATGGTGTAACTCCAGACATGACGACAATGGGCAAAGGTATAGGGGGCGGCCTCCCTATTGGTGCGTGGGGAGGCAAACGGGAAATAATGGAAATGTGGAACCCTGAAAGAGGTGAAGACGCGGTAATCATGGTCAGCACTTCGGGCGGGAATCCGCTGAGTATGGTAGCGGGCCTGGCTGCCATGAAGCATCTCGGTCGCCAGGAAATCGAAAGACGAAACGAGCTCGGAAACCGTCTCAGAAACGGGATGAACAAGGTATTCAGGGACCTGGGAATTCGCGGACACGTATCGGGTCTTGCCAATGCGTTCTGGATTCACTGGTCTGATGGACCGGTAAGGGACCCATACGCAGTTGGTGAAGCCATGGCCAATGGCAGCGAGAACATAAGGAATCTCCTGTTCCTCGGTATGAGGTATCACGGTGTATACCTTTTTCCGAGTCCTAGTCCGTTCGGGAATCTCTCCACACAAATGGAGACTGAACATGTCGACAGCATAGTGAGTGCTTTTTCACAAACCCTGGAAGAGTTAAGGCCCGTGATAGAAAAGGAACGCCCTAACCTTCTTTGCCAGGGCAGGAGTGGACTGAAGAAGGCTCGTCGGATTTGTGAATCCAGAGAAAGGGGGATAAGGTGGAAGCGAGCTTAGTTATTAGAAATGGCAAGATCATAACAGTGGATAGGGATTTTACCATCAGGGAGGCAGTAGCAGTCGAGGGGGATAGAATTGTTGCGGTTGGTTCAAACCAGGAGATAAAAGAGTTCATTGGGCCAGGTAGTCGTGTATTGGATCTCAAAGGTCAAACTCTCTTGCCAGGCATCAATGATTCGCACGGACATCCCACATATGCAGGGGCAATTAAGCCTCCTCTAGCGCTGGACTTGGGTTATCCGGGCGTAAAGAGTATCAGGGATATGGTTGAGGTGCTTCGAAGGAAAGTTGAAACTGTTCAAGCCAGCGAATGGATCAGGGGGTTTGGATGGGATATGGGATTTCTAGAGGAGTGCAAATCCGATCCTGCGCGGCTACCCAGAAAATGGGATATAGACCCGGTATCGCCTGACAACCCTGTAGTCTTTGGTGATTTTTCCGGGCACACCCTGCTTGCGAACAGCAAGGCCATGGAACTTGCCAACATCACAAAAGACACTACTGACCCGGAGGGTGGCGAGATTGAGAGGGACCCGGCCAGCGGAGAGCCGACCGGAATATTCAAAGAGTTATCGGCACAGGCCCTGGTGAGTTCGGTCGTCCCTGTGTATTCCAAAGAAGAAAAGAAAAAGGCTATTCTGACGGCACTAAGAATTTTTAATGCCAACGGGATAACCAGTTTTACTGATGCGGCCGTTGGACCTGGCGGGGAAGCATATATTTACGGCGTCATGAGTGCAGAATGTATAGATATATACAAGGAGTTGCTTGGCGAGGGCAACCTGACGGTAAGACTAAATGTTTTGTTGCTCTTTGGCGAGTACGGTGCCTTGAGCTACGAAGACCTTAAGAAGGGGCTTGAGACATTCGGAATACCAGCCAGTCCAGACAACAAATGGATCCAGTTTCCTGGCGTCAAAGTATTCGCCGACGGCATTCCGCCCACCAAGACATCCTGGATGAAAGTGGAGTATGTCGGCGGTGGATATGGATCGGCATGCGTCCCAGGAAGGACGGATGAGGAAAAATATGGCGAGCTGGTTAGGATAATTGTGCACGCGCATAAGGAGGGATTGCAAGTGGGCGTGCATGCCACGGGAGACCGGGCCATTGAGACTGCGGTAGATGGTTTTGTCAAGGGTCTTAAAGAAAAGCCTGGCAGTGATCTTCGCCATTATGTGATCCATGCCGATTTTACTTCTCCTGAAACTGCTAGAACTTTAGCGCGAATCAATTGTGGGATTTCCATGCAGCCGGCGATTAAGGTGAAGATTGCCGATTTTATGCCATCTATGGTGGGCGAAAAGAGAGCGGCCTATCAGTTTCCCATGCGGACAGTAATCGATGCCGGTGTGAATCTTTCGTGCAGCTCTGATGCGCCAATGACCTACCCTAACTGGCGACAGGGTATTCAGGCTGCCGTTTTGAGAGAAGCCCTGGACTCGGGCAGAGTGAGTGGGCCGCAGGAACGTATCACTGTAGAGCAGGCGATTCGTACCTATACTATCAACGGGGCCTGGCAAGACCACATGGAAGAGATTAAGGGCTCCATTGAAGTGGGAAAACTGGCAGATTTTTGCGTAATCGGGGATGATATTCTAAAGGTTGATCCCCACAGGATTGGTGATATACAGGTTTTGATGACCATCGTGGGGGGCAAGGTAGTTTTTGATGAAAGTGGCGGTGCCTTTGATGCATGAAGATCATAAAACAAGGCGCATAGAGGTCAGCAGTGGCCCTTTCGGCCGAATTGAGGGGTGAGCGAAAGCCGGTCCCTCTGGACGCGGATCTTTCTATCGACAAAACCAACAGCATTTTTGAAAAGGAGGGGTACCATGACTGGAAAGATGAACAACTGGCTTGCTATTGTACTAGTGATCATCTTATCGGCGCTTTGTTTCAGTTCTCCCGCACAGGTGGCCGCAAAG
>JAFDIC010000372.1 GCA_019308525.1 Deltaproteobacteria bacterium | reverse complement strand
CCTGCCCCTGGTACCGGACAAGCCCATTGATTTTGGGCTACAGGATTTTTGCTCCAAGTGTAAGAAGTGTGCGAGGGAGTGTCCTTCGGGGGCAATCAGCAGTGGTGACAAGGTTTTCTACAACGGCTATGAGCGCTGGCCGTTGGATGTGGAGAAGTGTGCCAGCATGAGGATCGGGAACAAGGCCGGTGCCAGCTGCGGCGTCTGCATGACCGTGTGTCCGTGGAACAAGCCCTTTACTCCATTTCATCGGTTCATCATGTGGACCATGCGAAATGTTCCAGTTGCCAGGAGGTTTGCCATCTGGGGCGACGACCTCCTGGGATACGGCAAGCCAAAGCTTGAGGACAAGTGGTGGCTGGATCTGGAGGAGGTTGATGGGGTTCTCAGGGTCCCCGAGCGGGCCGGGAACAGGAAGAATCTCAAGTCCAGATCTTGATGACGTCCTTGGTGTCTTGAAATCAAAGGAAGGGACAAGGAAATGAGTTTTGTCAGCAGTTACAAACGCGCTTTTGATGGGAAGAGACTGGATCCTTACCCGGTAGAAGCGCTCAGGAGGGTTGATCGTCCTACCACTAAGATACGTGAGGAAGAGATCCAGAGGGTGGATGAGCGGGAAAGCGGTTTCAACCGGATGATCCGTGGTGATTTTGGCCCCGTGCTTCAGGGCCAGATCGGGCGTTTCAAACAACCCCTTTCCCGGGCCCAGAAAGAGATGCTTGTCTCCCTTGCAGACAAGGTAGACGGGATCACGGCCTCACAAAAGGCTCCCAACACGGATGACCCTGTGGCCATGGCGCGCCATATCAAGGCCACGGCCTATTTCCTCAGGGCCGACATTGTAGGGATATGCGAGTTGCCCCCCTATGCTGTTTACAGCCACAAGATGCCAGACGGTGATCCGGTCGAGCTAAACCACAAATATGCCATAGCCCTGCTTATCGACCAGGACTACAAGACATCCGAAGCAAGCTACGGAAATGACTGGATTAGCGCTGCGATGAGCTTTATCTCTTACTCCACGGCCGGTTTTGTTGCCTGTATCCTTGCGGAATATATTCGTCGGCTCGGCTATCCGGCCAGGGCCCATCATGCCAGGAACTACCAGGTGGTCGTTCCGCCCATTCTGCTGTGGGCCGGCCTGGGAGAAATGTGCCGTATCGGGGATATCGTGCTCAATCCCTTTTTGGGGGCACGGTTTAAGGCATCCGTGGTCACAACAGATCTCCCTCTGGCCATCGACAAACCCATTGATTTCGGGCTCCAGGAGTTCTGTTCCAAATGCGGGAAATGCGCCCGTCACTGCCCCTCAAAGGCTATTCCTTTCGGAAAGAATGCCACAGTGTGGCATAACGGTTACCAAAAGTGGGCGAATGATGTTGACAGTTGCACCAAGCAGCGTATAGGCAACAAGCTAGGGGCTGGCTGCGGTGTTTGCCTGCATGTTTGCCCCTGGAACAAGCCCTTTACTCCATTTCACCGGTTCGTGATGTGGACCATGAGGAACGTCCCCGTGGCCAGGAGGCTTGCCATCTGGGGTGACGACCTTATGGGATACGGTAACCCGAAGCTTGAAAACAAATGGTGGCTCGATCTGGAGGAGGTTGACGGGATCCTGCGTGTTCCTTCCCGGGCCGGTGAGCGATTTGTAAATGCACCCCCCAAGGAGTAAGCAAACAGTAGAAGTGAGGAAGAAAACTGACATGGAAAAGATGACTTGTGGCCAGATAGTGGTCAAATCTTTACGCCAACACGCTGTAGATACGATCTTTGTGCTCCCCGGGGCGCAGCTCGACCATCTCTTTAACGCGCTCTATGACGAGGGGGGTTCCATAAAGGTTATCCAGACAAGGCATGAGCAGGCAACGGCCTACATGGCCTTCGGTTATGCAAAATCCACAGGCAGGATTGGAGTATTTGCAGTCGTGCCTGGGCCGGGATTCCTGAATACCACTGCGGCCCTTTCCACCGGATATGCCTGCAACGCGCCCATGCTTCTTGTTTCAGGCCAGATTCCCTTGTCCCGGATTGGTATGGGCGTAGGAATGCTGCATGAGATACCAGATCAATTGGCAATGATACGAGGAGTAACCAAGTGGGCCGATCGAATCAATCACCCCGTTGAGGCGCCACGTAAGGTCCGGGAGGCCTTCAAGCAACTTTCCACAGGCCGCATCCGTCCCGTGGGCCTGGAAATACCCATGGATGTGATGGCCATGGAGGCATATGTGCCCTTCAATGATTCCCCCGTGGGCCAGGAGCAACCGGATCCTGATCCGGACCTGATAGAAGAGGCCGCCCGCCTCCTTGGCCAGGCGAAAAACCCCATGATCCTTGTGGGCGGAGGAATATTCGGCGCTGAGAGCGAGCTGTTGGAATTGGCTGAGACGCTCCAGGCCCCGGTCGTAATGACCAGGAACGCTTTTGGGGCCATAAACAGCAGGCATTACCTGGCCCTTACAGAACCCGTCGGCTACCGTCTATGGCCAGAAGTAGACGTGGTGCTGGCAGTGGGGACCAGAATGCAGGCCCAAATAGCGGGTGAGGGTGTTCTAGACCGCTGGTGGGGCATTGACGAAGATCTCAAGATCGTACGCATGGATATTGACCCCGTGGAGATAAACAGGGTCAGGGCGCCGGAAGTGGGAATACTGTCCGATGCCAGGAAAGGCCTGAAGGCGCTTGTGGACAGGATCCCCGCTCACAACAGGAGACGAAAGTCGAGACAAGATGAGCTAACGGCGCTCAAGGCTGAAGTGGAGAAAGAATTTGAGAAATTTGAACCACAGTACACTTTTCTCAGGATCATCCGCGAAGAGTTGCCGGAGGATGGATTCTTTGTCTCAGAAATAACACAGGTCGGCCACGTGGCCCGCTTTGCCTTTCCGGTCTATAGGCCCCGTACCTACGTTTCGTCAGGTTACCAGGGGACCCTGGGGTTTGGATTTGCCGCGGCCCTTGGTGTCAAGGTGGGAAATCCCGGCAAGCCTGTGATTTCCATAAACGGGGACGGGGGTTTTATGTACAATGTCCAGGAGCTTGCAACGGCTGTGCAGCACCGGATAGCGGTGGTGGCCATCGTATTTACTGACGGGGCCTATGGCAACGTCAAGCGTTCGCAGATTCAAAGATACGGGGGAAGGGTCATCGGCAGCGATCTTCATAATCCAGACTTCGTCAAGCTCGCCGAGTCCTTCGGTGCGGCGGCCTACCGGGCCGGTACGTTTGAAGAGCTGCGCTCCGCCATAAGGAAAGGGTTTGAGGAGAAGGGTCCGACCTTGATTGAGGTCCCGGTGGGGCACTATGATATGCCCAACCCCTGGCACTTGATAATGCCGCCACCCATCAGGCCGAAAAGATGATCGTAGACGACGATTGCTCCAATTTCATGTATGAGGTAGCCTTTTCAGACTATTCGTCCCAAAGTCCAGTTTTTGGATTCAATAGGCTTTACCAGTGCCAAAGATTTTACTCGTCAAGACCCATCAACCAGACACATGTTCATCTAATGATTGGGAAGAAGGCAACCGTGGTCCGATAGAAAGAGAAGGAAACTGTCCCAGCTTGTCTGCGGGTTCGGTGACGAGGCAGGAAACAATGGGAATTCTCATGAGCTTGTTGCGTTCGTCTAACACCGCCCGGGTGGATCCATACCCCATGCACGCCCTCAAAAGGGTAAACCGCCCTACGATCCGCATTGATGAGGAGAGAATCCACCGGGTGGATGGCAGAGACAGCGGGTTCAATCGGGCCTTTCGCGGGGAATTCGGTCCTTTTCTCCAAAAGGAGCGTCAGCGCCTCATAGCCAAGCAGCCCCTGTCCAAGGCCTTTTCGAACATGCAGGCCCACCTGAGCAGCATGGCAGAGAACATGGTTGCAGCGAACAGGGCTCCTTTGCCGGATGACCCTGCGCTGATCACCAGGCATATCAAGGAGACGGCCTATTTCTTGAGGGCCGACCTGGTGGGTGTTTGTAAACTGCCTCCCTATGCGGTGCTCAGCCACGACCTGGGGAAA
>JAFDIC010000371.1 GCA_019308525.1 Deltaproteobacteria bacterium | reverse complement strand
GGGATGGCGCTCCAGGATCTCTCGAACCGTTCGGTTGACCTCGCCGGTACCCACCCGCTTCGTGTAGTCTCGGTAGACCTCCCGAATCTCGGGAAGCAGCCGTCCCACGCCCTCGCCGGTTCGTGCCGAGATAAAGAGCCTGGGTGCATAGGAGACAAAACGAAGCCTCCGGCCCATCTCTTCCCTCACCGCCACTTTTTCCCTGCCGCCCCCCTGGAGGAGATCCCACTTGTTGACGGCCAGAATCAAGCCCTTGTGTTCGCCAAAGACATAGCCGCAGATGCGCACGTCCTGCTCTGTGATCCCCGCCGCACCATCCATGACCAGCACAGCCACGTCGCACCGGGTGAGACTTCCCAGCGACTTGATGGCCGCGAACTTGTCCAGCTTTTCCTTGACCCTGGCCCGCCTTCGGAGGCCCGCCGTGTCCATGAGAAGGAAGGAGGTGGTCCCGTCATCCAGGCGAATGGAGACCGTATCTCGGGTTGTCCCCGGGATCTCGCTCACCAGGAGGCGCTCCTCGCCGAGGAGACGATTCACCAGGGAGGACTTGCCCACGTTGGGTCGCCCGAGGACGGCGATCCGGATCTCTTCCCCACGGCGCTCATCTCGGGGAATCGGGCCCAGACCCGAAACCAGGGCCTCCAACATGCGTCTCACCCCGTAACCGTGCGCGGCCGAAAGGGGAAACACATCCCCGATCCCCAGTTCATAGAATTCCAGGCCTAATGCCTCCTGTTCCTTGCCATCCACCTTGTTCACGAGAAGGAAGACCGGCTTGCGAGACCGCCTCAACAGGTCGGCGATATCCTGGTCCCCAGGCATGAGGCCCTCTTTGGCATCCACCAGGAAAAGGATCCTGTCCGCCTCCTCCACAGCATATTCCACCTGTCGCCTGACCCCTTCAAGGAGCGGATCCCGCTGCTGGTCGTCAAAACCGCCTGTGTCGATAAGGGTGAGGGGAACGCCCTGGTAGTGGATTTCTGCCTGAAGCCTGTCCCTTGTCACCCCCGGCTGATGGTCCACCAGGGCGTCGCGGGACCGGGTCAGGCGGTTGAACAACGTGGACTTACCCACGTTGGGCCGTCCCACGAGCGCCACCACCCATGATCCAGGGCGCTTTCCTTGGGGTCCCATCCTCAAACGCTTCCTCCTTGACGAGGCTCTCCCTGACCGATTACATGGAGTCCATTCGATCCGCACCCATGAAGCCTCCGCCCGGTCCGCCGAGTGGAGGCCGTAGGCCCTGGAGGCCTGGGGCGGACGCCATCCCACTTGTGAGGGGATACCTCCATGACGCGAGTGATCGAGCTTTCCGAGGGCAGGCGGCGCCTCGCGCTCAAGAGGGCCTTGCGAAACTGGCCGGATTTCCTAAGGGAGGCCCTGGACGCAGAAACCCGCTTCGGGGATCTTCCACTCCCCGCCCTCGCCTTCCTGGCGCAGGGGAAGGAAAAGGCCTCTTTTTACCTCTACGACTTCATCATGAACATCCAGGACCTGGGCTCGGGCCTGAGCTTCCACGAGCTTCATCCCAAGCAAAAGGTGCTGGTGATCGACCAGTACCTCTTTTTCCTGGATCGGCTCCGGTTCGAGTGCATGAAACGGCTCGGATGGCTCGAGAGCTACCCCGGGGAGCAGTGCACGCTGGTGGACCTGGTCCTTCGCTTTCACGAGCTGGCCCCCGGGATCCAGGCGGGGATCCCCGCTCTTCACCCGGCGCACCCGGACTATGCCCGGTTCCGCGCCGTGAACACCTTCGACAAGGAGGCCCTCGTGCGAAAGCTTATCCCCCGGGCACTCCAGGAGATCGCCCTTCACTCCTCGACCCGATAGACCTGGTCTCCTTCCCGGACCCTATCCCCGACCTTGATCCCCACCATGTCGCCCACTTTGGCCTCCTCGATGGGGTTTCTGTCGATCTCCATGCTCTGGACGGGCTCTACAAAATCCGTGGTATGCCCCTTGTAGTGAAGGACATCCCCCTTCTTCACACTCCCTTCGGTGATCTCGATGGCCGCGACACCCGGCTTGGAGAAATACTTCACCACCACTCCCACCTTCTGTTCAGGCATCATACCCCTCCTTTCAGATCCAAAGGTTGCTCATCGCCTCAAGCCTCTGCCGTGGAGGCTTTTTATCACATCTTTCAGGGAGGATGCCACCCAATTGGAAACCACCCCTCTTGCTCCAAACCGCCCTTTAGACCTTGAACAAGCCCCCTGGCTGCTTTAGCATGGAACCCGGGAGGAGGAGCAGCCATCATGGAACCTTTCAAGGAGCGCCTGGCGCTTATGCTGGCAGAGACCGGGGCCCTCTTCTTCGACGAGGGTCTGGTCTTGAAGGATGGGCGGCCCACGCCCTATTTCGTCAACACCGCCGTGTTCCGCACAGGACGCCTCAGCCTGGCCCTGGGAGGCTTCTTCGCCGAGATGCTGCTGTTCCATGGACTGGCCCAGAGGGCCGACATCCTCTTGGGGCCCTCTTACAAGGGGAGCGCCATTGCCCTTTCCACGGCCATGGCCCTGTGGGAGGAGCACGGGCACGACCTGTTGGTGGACTATGACCGCAAGGAGGCCAAGGTCCACGGAGAGGCGAGCAGGCATCAAAGCCTTTTCGTCAACAGCACCCTTTTCGACGGGTGCCGCATCGTGGTCCTGGACGACGTGGACACCTCCATGGCCACCAAATATGAACTCCTGGAAAAGCTCGACCAAGAGGCCCGGTCGCGCGGAATCTCTTACACGGTACTGGGCGTGGTCATTGCTGTGGACCGGGAGCAGACCTCCGCGGTCTACGACCCTCAGGGCCGCCTTCTCTTGGGTTGCAAGGGGGTCCACGCGGTTTCGGAATTCACGAAGAAAACCGGCATACCGGTCTACGCGGTGGTCGGTATCCGGGAGGTGGTGGGCTTTCTCTACAAACAAAGGGTGCCGTTACTCATCTCCGGACAGAGGCGCCCCATGGACCGGCGCACCAAAGAGGCCTTCGACGGCTATCTGGAAACCTACGGGGCAGCATGAAAAACGGCCGCATTCTGGAGGATCTTAGGGAGATCCTGGCCCTCCGCCCTCCCAGGCTCCTTTCCGGAGAGGAAAATAGCGGACTCGTGCGTGCAGGGGTCGTCGTCCCCCTGTTCGACCTGCAGGGGACCCCGCATGTGCTTCTCATCCGGCGCAGCATGAAGGTTCCCCATCACAAGGGCCAGATCTCGTTCCCCGGAGGACGGATGGAGCCTCAGGACGCCTCGCTGGAGGAGACCGCCCTGCGGGAGGCCCAAGAAGAGATCGGGCTGAAGAGCCGAGATGTGGAGCTGCTGGGACGCATCGACGATGCCCGGACCGTCTCGTCCGGGTTTCTCATCCAGCCGGTGGTGGGCATCATTCCCCACCCCTATCCCTTCATTCTGAACCCGGCGGAGGTGGCCGGCCTCCTGGCGGCCCCCCTGGAGCACTTCGGGCCATTCCCTCCCCCCAACCCGGCCATCCATGATCAGGGGAAAATGTACCCGGGCCCCACCTATATCTACCGGGGAGAGGTCATCTGGGGAGCCACTGCCAGGATCCTTATGAATCTGGCCAGGATCATCCATGGCGTGGATTGCCCCTTGCCTCTACGGAGGGGATAGGCTATAAAACTTTCTCCGGGAGCGTCGGGACGTGGCTCAGTCTGGTAGAGCACCGCGTTCGGGACGCGGGGGTCGCTGGTTCAAATCCAGTCGTCCCGACCATCCTTGCTCCCTTCATCCTTCTTACTCCGAAACATCCCGGGGAGGCGCATCGGGTCCAGCAACACGGCTACCCGCCCGTCATCCATCACCCCCACCCCCTCAATGAACCTCAAGCCCTCAAGCAACTCCCCAGGCGCCATGACCATGAGGGGCTGATTGCCCAGGATCCTGTCCACATCGAACTCCTGCTCTTCCTCTTCCCTGCCTCCCCGCCCCTCGCTCCCAAGGCCCTCTCCGGAGGTCGCAATCCGGATCCTGACACCTGGTCCGAGGCCCCCATGCGCGACTCCCAGGGCCCGCCTCAGATC
>JAFDIC010000028.1 GCA_019308525.1 Deltaproteobacteria bacterium | reverse complement strand
TCCGCTTCGCTCCAACAATCCCTATCATCGGTTCACCGTTGGCCAGAATCTTCCTATTCTGGATTCTGGATTCTGGATTCTGGCTCCTGACTCCTGGATTCTTCCCCGGCATGGCCTTCCGTCTCTGCCTCCCGCGGAGCGGGGAGGAGCAGGGTTTCTGTCTCCAATCAAGAAAGCCCCTTCTCTTTCGGCAGGATCATGACGTCCACCTTGCCTTCGAGCGCCTCCTTGAACTTCTTTGCGTCACCCTCGTCACCGACGATGGCGCCAAAGTGCATCGGGATAGCCAGCTTGGGATTGATGGCCAGGGCTGCCTTCACGGCCTCATCCGCGGTCATCACGTAGGTGCCGGAAACAGGGATAAGGGCGATATCCACTTCCAGGGACTCCATCTCCGGAATGAAGTCCGTATCCCCTGCGTGGTACACCTTGACCCCCTGAAGCTCTACGACGAACCCCAGCCAGCCGTTCTTCTTGGGATGAAATTCCTTTTTCCTGTTATAGGACGGGACCGCTGTGACCTGGATTCCCTCTACCTCTATGGACTCTCCCGGTGTTATGACCCGCACGTCGCCCTTGAGTTTTTTTGCCGAGTCCTTCTCAGTAACGATCACTGTCCCCTGCTTGCGGATTTTCTCCACGTCCTCGGGTGAGCAGTGGTCAAAGTGTTCATGAGAGATGAGGATGAGGTCCGCCTTGGGTCCTGGAGGGACTTGGTAGGGATCGAAATAAATGACCTTCTCCCAGTCCATCCGGAAGGCATCATGGCCCAACCACTTGATACTCTTGACTATTTCTTCAAACATATCCTGTACCTCCTTCTCTGTAAGGGTTAAGGACAACCTCTCATAGGGGCTCTAGAATTATCTTGTGATTTATCAGGGACAGGGATTTTACCCTCGCCTTGAGTCTCTTTTCCTCGCCGAAGATATCCATGACCCTCACCTGGTCATCCCTTGACTCCAGGCGATCCACGCTCTCAAGGACGAGTTCTTCCTTTCCATCTTTCAACAAGTAAACCGACGACTCACACATCTCTTGCCATCTCCTTCATAATCTCAAGGGCCTGGTCCACAAGGTGAGGCAGGGGCTCTCCCTTGATCCCGACCAGCGTCACCCGCTCTTGGATAAGGGGGATGAGGATCTTCTTGCACTTGCTGGAGCTGACCGCCTCTGCCATCCTGGGGGTCACCTCTCCCATCATTGCATTCGGCATGATGATGGACAGGGGACCTATGATCACGTCCGCAAGGGGGCAGGTTTGGACCACTGCGTTTTCTCCCGTTGCCCCCCTGTTGGCCCCGGATTTCATCATCCGAGAGGTAGCGGCGGAATTGGTCCCCAGGGCCAATATCTCCATCTGATCAAGACCTGCTCCCTCTCTCAGGGCCCTTATGATAAGGGCACCTATTCCTCCTCCCTGTCCATCCATGACAACTACCACCATCGATCGCCTCGAAATCCTCCAAGCCTCACCGCTGTAGTCCAATTTGCCCGGTATTTGGAGCGTGCTTCCCGTGGCCGTGCCAGGTAAGCAACCCGCCTCCCGGTTTTCAGGTCAGTATTTCGAGCAGCCGCCCCAGCTCGTCTTCAGAAAAGAAATGGATAAGGATCGTGCCCCTCTTGTCTCTTTTCCTGATCTCAACCTTTGTGCCCAGGGACCTCTTGAGGTTCTCCTCCACGGAGCGAAGATAGGAATCCATCTCTCGTTCCTTGCTGGACTTGGGGGCTGAAGCCCTGTGTGTTCTCTGGATAAGCTCCTCTGTCTGCCTTACCGAGAGGCCCCTTTTTATGACGAGGTGCCTAAGCCTCTCCTGTTCAGCACTATCTTCAACGCCTGCCAGTGCCCGGGCATGTCCCATGCTCAGCCTCCCCTCCAGCACGTCCTTCTGTATGGCCTGGGGCAAGCGCAGGAGCCTGAGCATGTTTGTGATAGTGGAGCGATCTCTCCCCAGTTTCTCGGCAAGGGCCTCCTGTGTCATGTTCATATCCTCGATGAGCCTCTTGTATGCCATTGCCTCTTCTATGGGGTTCAGGTCCCTGCGGTGGATATTTTCGACCAGCGCCAACTCAAGTTGCTCTGATCCGGAAGTCTCCTTTACCACGACCGGCACTCGCTCGAGCCCGGCCTTGACAGCGGCCCTCCACCTTCTCTCCCCCGCAATAAGCCTGTACCCCTTCTCTGTCTTGCTCACCAACAGGGGTGTCAAGACCCCCTTTTCCCTGATGGAGCGGGCAAGTTCTTCCAGGTCGGAGTCCTGAAACTCCTGTCTGGGCTGATAGGGGTTTGGCTCAATGTCCTCCACAGGACATTGAAAGAAGACTTCGGTTTCAGTGGAAATCTTGTCAGCCTCCGGAATGAGGGCCGACAGGCCCTTTCCTAATGCCTTTCTCTTAGCCACCCTTTTGTCTCCTATCCATGAGTTCTTTTGCCAGTAAGAGGTAACTCTGCGCTCCCTTGGATCTTATGTCATAGAGAAGAATGGGTCTCCCGTAGCTTGGCGCTTCGCTGAGCCGCACATTTCGAGGGATGATGGTCTTGAACACCTTCTCCTTGAAATGCCCCCTTACCTCCTCTTCAACCTGAAGGGCAAGGTTGTTCCGAGAATCGTGCATGGTCAGGAGTATGCCCTCAAGCCTCAGGGAAGGGTTGAGGCCTTTCCTCACCGCGCCTATGGTCTTCAGTAGTTGACTGAGACCCTCCAGTGCATAATACTCGCATTGAAGGGGAACCAGGACAGAATCTGCTGCCGTCAGCGCGTTGATGGTCATGAACCCAAGTGACGGCGGGCAATCCAGGAAGATATAGTCGTAGGACTCGCGAAGAGACCTGAGTCTGTTGCGCAACCTGTACTCCCTGTGCCTAAGTGATGCCAATTCCACCTCTGCTCCCATCAACTCCGCACTCGAACTGATAAGATTGAGCCCTGCAACTCCTGTCTCCTGTATGACATCCCCTTGGGCTGCGCTGCCCAGCATGAGGTCGTAGAGCCCGCCGTTCACCTTCACCCTGTCTATTCCCAGGCCCGTCGTGGCGTTGCCTTGGGGGTCGCAGTCCACCAGAAGGCACCTCTTTTCCGCCACTGCCAGGGATGCAGAAAGATTGATTGCAGTAGTGGTCTTTCCAACCCCGCCCTTCTGGTTGGAGATAGAAACAATGACGCCCATTGTCTTCGCTAGCAAAGGGTTTTCTCATCCAGGTCAAGGGAATTATAATTATAGCACATTCTCCAGGGCAAATAGTACCCATTCCTACAGGCAGTGGCTCACAATATTCCCCTGCATGGACGCTGATAGCACATAAAGGCAACTTTGGAAAGCGATTTATGTTTCACGTGAAACATCTGCCCTTCGTCAGCATCTTTCCACCTCACCGCCTCCCGACAAGCCGAGACAGCGCACCGGGGTTTTCCCTGGACCAAGCCCTTTTTGCAAGGGGCCTGCCTTGTCATCTCCACGATGCCCCCCAGGGGGATGTGAAAAAATTCTCAAGCCCATTTTTCGTCAAATTTCGGTGCTCATGGAGGTATTGCCAAATATTGGTTCTAAGAAAAGGCAGTTTTTTCTTTTTCTCCGTCACGGCGGTGGGCTTCCCTCCGTTTCCCTCTTGGTTGCAACTTATTATAATTACTGCAAGATCATGGGCTATGCAAGAACCTTACCCGGAACCAAGGCCCCGGAATTCCAGGACAAGCAGCAGAAAAATGCGGATAAATAAATTGAATTTTGGAGAAAAATCCCGAAACCTAAAGAAAATGAAAGATCGAAAATGTGATATTTTTTTTCCACAGAATAGTTACTTCCCAAAAGCCTTTGAATTTGTGTCCGATTCCTGTTCTCCCAAAATCCCCTTACTTGCTCACACGTTATGTCTTTGGGTCACTTTACATGCGTATTTTCAGAGGCTTATCCGTTGTCAGTATGCCTGTTGAGGGTAACCTTTTCTCTGCCCTTATGGGCTTTGACAGTCCCTGCTCAATTCAGGTAAAAGGCGGCCTGAAATCCTTGGAGAACACAAATATCAATTCCAGCGACAACTCCCCTTCCACCTATCTTGAGAGGACGAAAATGACCACGATATGGGAAAAGGTAAAGGAAGAAATCAAGGATGAACTGCCCGAACACAGCTTTACCATGTGGATAGCCCCACTTAAGTACCTCGAAGACAAAGGTGACACTATAGTACTCGGCTGTCCAAACAAGTTCTCCCTCAACTGGATTTCAGACAACTACAGGTTACTCCTGGAGCAAACATTCCACAAAATCACGCAGAGGGAATGTCGACTTTCATTCAAGATGAATTCCCTGGAAAACCACAGGCCCGACTTCTCCACCACAGGGGCTCCAAGGCAACTTGCCTTGCCGAAAATGGAGTCATACGGCCTTCCCGGAAGGAGGTTCTTGAACAGGGAGTTCACATTTGACAGGTTTGTGGTCGGCAAATGCAACGAATTTGCATACTCTGTTTCCAGGGCCATCACGAACGGGGGGTCCTGGCCCTACAGTCACATATTCATGCTTGCAAAGACCGGTCTCGGAAAAAGTCACCTTTCCCAGGCCATTGGCAACGCAATTCTAGACATGGACCCCAAGGTAAGGGTCCTGTACCTTACGGCCGAGGACTTTGTAAACCAGATGATCATGGCCTTAAAGACGAATCGCATTGACGAATTCAAGAACAAGTTCCGCCGCTCCTGCGACGTCCTCCTCTTGGAGGAGGTGCACTTCTTCAGTGGCAAGGAAAAGACCCAGGCCGAACTTGAGCATACCCTGGACGCACTGGTAAATGACAACAAGAAGCTCATATTTACCAGCGCTTTGCTTCCCAAGAACATTCCCCACTTAAGAAAGGGGCTTTCTTCGAGGCTGACTTCCGGAATCATTACCACAATCGATCCGCCCGATTACCACACCCGGCTCAGAATAGTCGAAAGAAAGGCCATGGAACAAGAGCTTTGCCTTCGAGATGAGGTAATCGAATTGCTCGCCAAGTCCCTGGAAGGCGATATCCGCCGAATAGAAAGCACCCTCAAGTGCATCAAGGCCAAGTCTGAACTCCTCCAGGAGAAAATCAACCTGGATCTTGCCCGGGAAGTCTTGAGGTGTCACGTCCCTTTGAAGACCACCATCACCCCGACAGATATTCAGGCCCTGATCTGCAAGTATTTCAAGGTCGACCCAGCCATCCTCAGATCAAAGTCCAGGAAAAAGATCCATTCCTATCCCCGCAACATATACGTTTATCTGTGCCGCCTGCATACTGACTTTACAGTCCAGGACATCGGCCAAACCATCAACCGCAACCATTCGAGCGTACTTTACGCATCAGAAGTGATCGAACACATGATGCAAAAGGACCCCAAGGTACGCAACCACGTGGACTTTTTGAGACAAAAACTGATGGATATGACACGATGATCGAAAAGGACCATGTCCCCCCCAGGAAACTCGCCCTTTGGCTGGTTATCATAGCAACCCTCATCGCGACCTGCTACATAATCTTTCTTTCCGCCGTGTCTGTGTGGGTAGGCATCTCTCACTTGCATGAGAGGGGTTCATGGGCCCCCATCGTCACAGGAGCAACCAGTGCCTTGCTGGCCTCTCTGTCATCCTTCTTCTTGATCAGGCTCAGCATAAGGAAGATCAGGGAAAAAGACATCATCCGCATGTGATCTACTCGCAAACCCCGCGGGAGACCCCTCGACATTTACTCCCTTGAAATGTCCTCCTCCTATCGCCCCGCCTGCTCGTAAAAATTCCTGAGGAATTCCTCCTCTTTGGGAGAGAGGTTGAATTTCAGGCACGCCCTCTGAATAAGCCCGGACAGGGATGCCTCCTGTTCATGGGCTCTAGTATCAGAGATCCACTTTATCGCCTTCTTGACTCTCTCGCCCTTGGGTTGCAAAGACTCCATAATAGCTCCTCCCGAAACCCCCATCCCTCCTCTGATATCTGACCCAGGTCATGGTACATCAAGCTACCGATCCCCAAAATCCACTTCCCTGTAGACCTCGCGGCACATGAGATTTATAATAGAGGCAAGATGAGTGCCTTGTAACCTCTTTCGCTATGGATTACCTGGGGACCGATACATGACGCCAAGCAGCCGAATCCTCAAGCTTGCCATTGTCTCCTTCATGTTGCTCGGGCTTCCTCTCCTGGGTGTCTTTCTATATGGCAGGCCCCTGACGCCCTACCTCCAATTCCCGCCCACTACCTTCCGGGTCCTCCAAGCTCCCTTTTCCTGGGTAGCTTTTCTTCTCTACTCTGCCTTTCTCGCGGCCGTCCTATCTCCCTTCTTTCACAGGGCGCTTACACGCAGGCGAGCAGGTAGAAAAAAAAGGCGCCCTGCCTCCTTTCCCTGGTGGGGGTGGACAGGCATGGCCCTAGCTGCCGGCTCGTGGTTTATTGCATGGACCAGATTTCCCTTTTTCTCCAAGGTTCAGCCCCACACATTCACACCAATATGGTGGGGATATATCATCTTGGTCAGCGCTCTCGCATACAGGAATAGCGCCAGGTGTATGCTCGTCAACCAAACGAGGCTCTTTCTTGCCCTGTTCCCGGCAAGCGCCCTGTTCTGGTGGTTTTTCGAGTTCCTCAATCGCTTTGTCCACAACTGGTATTACGTGGGGAAACAGTTTGATTCATGGGAATACTTTTGGTTTGCAACGCTCCCCTTTTCAACCGTGCTTCCCGCGGTACTGACCACCCGAGAACTGATCCAGGGCTCCACCTGGATAAAGGAGACCTTCACCGCCTTCCTGCCCCTCAACATCCCCCACCCAAAACTATCCGCGGTCCTGGTCCTCGCCCTGGCCGGCTTGGGACTGGCCCTTATAGGCCTCTACCCTGATTATCTCTTCCCTCTCATCTGGGTATCGCCCTTTCTCATCATGATTTCACTACAGGTGCTCTTCGGTGATCACCACGTGTTTTCCCTGGTTCCTGAGGGCGATTGGACACTCGTCATCTCTTCGGCATTGAGTGCGCTTGTATGCGGCTTCTTCTGGGAGATGTGGAATTTTCACAGTTTCGCAAAATGGGTGTACACTATACCCTTTGTCCAAAGATTCCACATTTTCGAAATGCCCTTGCTCGGGTACGCGGGATACCTTCCCTTTGGTCTCGAATGTTCCACCATCCTACACTTTCTCTTCCCACAATCGGCCCAGTACCAGCCAGGAGATACACAGATTTGACCTGGCCCACGCCCAATAAGGTCCAGGCCTCACGTATCTCTCCAGCGCCGAGCGCTATCCAAGCTCCTCAAGTTCGCTCTTAAGGGCCCGCCCCATCAGATCCCTCACGGCCTCTCTGGGGTCTTTCCCCTTATAGAGAATTTCATACACCTGGGTGCAAATCGGCATGTCGACATTCATCTTTCTGGCGAGTTCATAGACCGACTTAGTAGTCCTGATGCCTTCAGCCACCATGGTCATAGTGCCGGTGATTTCACCCAGTTCCAAGCCTTCTCCAATTTTTAGTCCCACTGTCCTGTTTCGGCTCAAGTCACCTGTGCAAGTCAAAACAAGGTCGCCCATGCCCGCCAGTCCGGCAAAGGTCATGGGGTTGGCTCCCATGGTTACGCCAAGCCTCGTGATCTCCGCCAGTCCCCTGCTGATGAGGGCCGCTCTCGCATTGTTGCCGAAATTGAGGCCGTCCGACGCCCCAGCCGCTATCGCTATAACATTCTTTATTGCGCCGCAAAGCTGAACTCCAATCAGGTCTTGACTTCTGTACACCCTGAAATGCTCCGTGGAAAACACGCCCTGGAGCCTTTCGGCCAGGCCCTGGTTGGGGCTGGCTATGGTCACCGCCGTCGGACGCTTCAGAAATACCTCCCTGGCAAAACTGGGGCCGGCGAGACACGCAAACCTTTCCCCAATCTCACCCAGCACACCCTCCGCCACCTCCGACATAGTCTGAAGAGATTCATTTTCGATCCCCTTGGTGGCTGACACAAGAGACATGTCCCCGCTGATATAAGGTCGCACACTTTCAAGGACGCCCCTGAAGACATGGGAAGGGACTACAAGCAGCACAATATCCTTGTCTCTCAGCGCCTCTTCGAAGCTAGTGACTGGATTCAGCCGGGCCGTTAACTTCATACCAGGCAGGAAGGTGCGGTTTGTCCTCTCCTCCTTTATCTGCTCATAGACTTCCTCCTCCCTGACCCAAAGGTCGACCCTGTGTCCTTTTTTTGCAAGCATGTTTCCCAGGGTGGTCCCCCAGCTCCCAGCGCCAATCACCGCAATCCTTTCCATGGTTCCTTCCATGGCCAATGCTCCATGAATCACTTACACCCCCGCCCCCAGGGTAAGCCTCAGTGCTGAGACATCTTTACAGCCTCACCTAATCCTCCAAGACCCTGGCGACCGCCACTACCTTCTCACCCCTGGCCACATCAATGAGCTTCACTCCCTGGGTGTTCCTTCCCATGACGGAAATATCACGGACCTTCAGCCTGATAATCTTCCCTTGGCCACTTATAATCATTATTTCGTCCTCATCGGAGACCTGGGATCCGTATACAACCGAGCCGTTCTTCTCGGTTATCCTGATCGTGAGGACCCCCTTTCCCCCCCGCGCTTGCCGCCTGTAGTCTTCAATTCTCGTGCGCTTGCCGTATCCATTCTCCGTGACGGTCAAAATCGTGGATGTCTCGTCTATCACGTCCATTCCAACGACCTCGTCTCCAGGCTCCAATCGTATTCCTATGTTTCCCGCCGCCGCTCTGCCCATAGTCCTTATCTCGGATTCCCGGAACCTGATACACTTGCCCCGCCGGGTTGTCATATAGATGTCCCTGTCCCCCCTCGTTTCCCTAACACAAATAAGCTCATCGCCCTCCCTGATATTTATGGCGGTTATGCCACGCGCAAGGGGATGGCTGTAGGCGATCAGTGGTGTCCTCTTGATGAGCCCTCTTCTTGTGGCCATTACCACATACCTATCCTGGGAAAAATCCCTGACCGCCAGGGTGGTTGCAACCCTTTCTCCCCTCTTGAGGTCCAGCAGATTGACCACGGCCTTCCCCCTTGACATGCGGCCCGCCTCGGGGATTTCGTGCACTCTCTTCCAGTACACACGACCTTTGTTGGTGAAAAAGAGCAGATTGTCATGGGACGAAGCCACAAAGAGGTGTTCAACAAAGTCCTCCTCCTTAGGCCTCACCCCGGTCATCCCCTTGCCGCCCCTCCTTTGCGCCCTGTAGAGACTGATCGGGTTCCTTTTTATGTAACCATCGTGGCTTATGGTGACCACCATATCCTCGTCCGCTATTAGATCCTTGAGATCAATCTCCCCCGTGTCTTCGAGGATCTCGGTCCTCCTTTCATCACCATAATCCTCCATTATCTTTATTGTCTCTTCCTTGATTATCTCGTTTACCAGAGCAGGGCTATCCAGTATCGACTTAAACCTGCTGATATCCTTGAGGAGTTCCCTGTACTCGGTATTCACCTTTTCCCTTTCCAGCCCCGTCAACCTCTGGAGCCTCATATCGAGAATGGCTTGAGCTTGGGGTTCAGACAGGTCAAAGCCCGAGACTAGCCTCTCCCTGGCACTCTTGGGATCAGGAGAAGACCTGATGGTCTCAATCACCTCGTCCAGGGAATCCAGGGCCTTTTTCAAGCCCTCAAGGATATGTGCCCTCTCCTCCGCCTTGGTGAGATCATGTACGGTCCTCCTTACCACTACTTCGTAGCGGTGCCTGATAAATTGATGGATCAACTCTTTTAGATTGAGCACCTGGGGCCTTCCGTGAACAAGGGCCAGGAAGATGATTCCGAAAGAGGTCTCCATCTGTGTAAACTTGTAGAGACGATTGAGGATGACCATGGGCTTGGCGTCCTTCCTGATATCGATGACGATCCTCATTCCATCCCTGTCTGATTCGTCGCGGATATCCACCACACCCTCTATCTTCTTTTCCTTTACCAGCTCGGCAATCTTTTCCAGCAATCTGGCCTTGTTAACCTGAAAAGGGATCTCGGAAATAACGATCCGCTCCTTACCCTTCTTTCCCTTCTCGATGAAGGCCCTGGCCCTTATCCTGACTATGCCCCTGCCCGTTTCATAGGCCTCCCGGATCCCCTTTGTCCCAAGGATGAATCCAGCGGTAGGAAAATCCGGTCCCCTTACTATGCGCATAAGCTCGCGCACTTCGGTGTCTGGATCATCTATCAACTTCACGATACCACTACAGATCTCCGCCAGGTTATGGGGGGGGATATTGGTGGCCATTCCCACCGCGATGCCGGAACTGCCGTTGATCAGCAGGCCGGGCACCTTCGTAGGGAGGATCGCAGGCTCCCTCAGGGACCCGTCATAGTTTGCAAAAAGGTCCACCGTGTCTTTCTCTATGTCCTCGAGGTACTCCTCTGCCAGTTTGGTCATCCTAATCTCGGTGTACCTCATCGCCGCGGGGGGATCCCCATCCACGGATCCGAAATTACCCTGCCCGTCGATCAGGGGGTACCTCATGGAGAAATCCTGGGCCATCCTCACGATAGTGTCATACACCGCGGCGTCTCCATGGGGATGATACTTTCCAATAACATCCCCCACGATGCGCGCGGACTTCTTATAGGGCCTATTGTGATAATTCTTTGTCTCGTGCATTGCGTAAAGCACCCTGCGGTGCACGGGCTTGAGGCCATCCCTCACGTCAGGTAGAGCGCGGCCAACAATGACGCTCATGGAGTACTCCAGGTAGGACTTCCTCATCTCCTTTTCTATGCTGACCTGCGCCGTCTCAAAATCCAGACTCATGCAATCTCTCCTTTTGCCTTCTCCTTGAGCTGGCTGCTAGAGTATCCCGGCCCGCAGGACGCGGCCCCGGGTGGAGGATCAGGGTCTCCATATCAAGCTAAATATCAAGCTCCGTGACCTCCAAGGCATTGCTCTGAATGAACTCCCTCCTGGGCTCCACCTTGTCTCCCATCAATACCGTGAATATCTCGTCCGCTTCAACCACATCGTCTATGTGTACCCTGACGAGGTTCCTCCTTTCCGGATCCATAGTTGTGGTCCAGAGCTGTGAAGGGTTCATCTCTCCGAGACCCTTGTAGCGCTGCACCGTGAGCCCTTTCTTGCCCCTGTCCAGCAATTCTTTTAGAAATCTCTCCGGATCCCTCCTCGCAGGCTCCCCGGGCTCGCTGGCCAGCTTGAAAGGGTTATTGCTAAGCTGACGGAACTCCCCGGAATGGAGCAAAAGGCCTCTGAGCTCCGGAGAGGACAGAAGCTCCCAATCCACGCAAAAGGATTGTCCGCCGTTTCTCACCTCAGTCACCTCGAACTCGTATTGACCGTTCACTTCGTTTATTTTTATATTGCTCAAGTGAAAACCGCTTTCCCTCAAGGATTCAAAAAGACTCTCCATGAACTCCTTGTTTTTGAATACACTCCTGTCACTGATCCCACGGGAGGCGAGGAACTCGAGAAACGTCTTGCTGTATCCCCTTCTGGAGAGCCTTTCGAGATTCTTGTAGAACTTCACAAGGTTCCTGACGAACTTTACCAACTTCTTTCCGGTTATCTCCTCCCCGCTTTCCATCAGGATCTTTTCCCTCTTGGATATCCTTTCCAGCACATAGTCGTGGAAGCTCTCTTCATCCTTGAGGTAGATCTCTGTCTTTCCATCGGCGATCCTGTAAAGGGGAGGCTGGGCCACGTAGAGGTGGCCTTGCTCGATCAAATCGGGCATCTGTCTGAAAAAGAAGGTCAAGAGCAGGGTCCTTATGTGGGATCCGTCAACATCCGCATCTGTCATGATTATGATTTTGCCATAGCGGAGCGATTTTATGTTGTACTCCTCGTCCCCGATCCCCGTTCCAAGGGCCGTGATCAGGGTCCTGATCTCCTCGCTCTGGATCATCCTGTCAAAACGGGACTTCTCCACGTTCAGAATCTTGCCCTTCATGGGCAGGACAGCTTGGAATCGCCTATCTCTGCCCTGCTTGGCAGAACCTCCAGCCGAATCACCCTCCACTACGAACAGCTCGCTCTGGCTGGGGTCTGTCTCCTGACAGTCGGCAAGCTTGCCCGGCAGAGAGTGGTCCGAGAGAACGCCCTTCCTCCTTGCCAGATCCCTCGCCCTCCTCGCTGCCTCCCTCGCCCGCGCAGCATCAACCACCTTAGATAGGATCGCCTTGATAACCTTTGGATTTTCTTCAAAATATGTACTCAGGCCCTCATTGACGAGATTCTCCACTATACCCTTGACCTCGCTGTTCCCGAGTTTCATCTTGGTCTGCCCCTCGAACTGGGGATTGGGCAACTTCACGCTGACAACGGCCGTCAGTCCCTCCCTGACGTCGTCGCCGCTGAGCTTTCCCTTGAAGTTCTTGGCAAAGTTAGAGTTTTGCAGGTAGTGGTTGATACTCCTGGTCAGCGCGGACTTAAAGCCTACAAGGTGAGTCCCTCCTTCCTTTGTGTTGATGTTGTTTGCAAAGGTGAAAAGGTGCTCCTTGTAAGAATTATTGTATTGGAGCGCCACCTCTACGAGCACATCGCTTCTTTCACCACTGATATAGATTGGACGGGGATGCAGCACCTCCCTGTTCTTGTTGAGGTGCTCTACGAAGGATCTGATTCCTCCTTGAAACAGGAATTGACTTTTCTTCCCCGTTCTCTCGTCGCTGATGGTTATCTTGATTCCCTTGGTCAGGAAGGCCAACTCCCTCATTCTCTTGGCGAGTATCTCAAACTCGAAATTGGTGTTCTCAAAGATCCCTGGATCCGGTCTAAAGTGGATTCGTGTACCGTTTTTCCTGGTTTTGCCCTTGTCCAGGAGTTCTGACTTTTTCTCACCCCGCTCGAATCGCTGCCAGTATATACGCCCATTCACATAAACTTCCACTTCCAGAAACTCAGAAAGGGCGTTTACCACTGATACACCCACCCCGTGGAGTCCTCCAGAGACCTTGTAGCTCTTGTTATCGAATTTCCCTCCAGCATGGAGTTTGGTCATTACCACCTCCAGGGCGGGCACCTTCTCCGTCTTGTGAATATCTACAGGTATGCCTCTGCCGTTATCGCTCACCACAACGCTGTTATCGGCCAGTATCTCCACATCGATGGTATCGCAAAACCCAACCATCGCCTCATCTATACTGTTGTCCACCACCTCATAGACAAGGTGGTGGAGCCCTTCCACCCCAGTATTGCCTATGTACATAGAGGGCCTTTTTCTTACTGCTGTTAGACCCTCGAGTACCTTTATGTCCTCCGCACCATATCCTTTCAATTTTCCCAATACCCCTTCTATCCTCAGATGTTGCTCCAAGCAAATATCACGGCTTCCTAAGAAGGCCTCTCTTTTGGCGGCGCTTCATCTCCTCGTGATTGCCACTGACGTTAAATACCCCTATCCAAGATCCTGTTTTCTTCCACGTCGATTATACAACATTCGCCCGCCTCAAACCTCATCTCTTTCCTTTGCCACGAGAAATTCCAGCTTTCACCTTCGTTCATCAAAATGATCACGGAGCGCAAAATCATATTCGCATAGGCATAATCAGGCCCAAAAAACCATGGTCGTCTTCACCTCTGATCAGGCAGGGGCTGGAATTATCTACAAACGCTATCTCCACTGTGTCACTTTCCATGACCTGAAGAGCCTCTATAAAGTACCTTGGATTGAACCCGGCTTCCAACTTCTCATCCCTGTAATGCACTTCTATGACTTCTTGTGCATCACCTATCTCCGGATTGATGGACACGAGCTGCAACTTGTCCTGCTCCAGTGTCACCTTGACACCACGATAGCTCTCCGTACTCAAGATAACCATTTTCTTCATGCCATCGAGCAGCTCTTCTCTGTTTATCCTCACCCGCTTCTTTGTCTCCTTGGGAATAACCTCCCCGTAGTCGGGAAACTTGCTCTCCAACAGTCGTATCACTATTGTCGTGGTCTCGTTTCTCGCCAGGCAATTATTCTCTTTGAATCCTATGTGCACAGAATTGCTCTCCGCGGCCAGCTTGCTGATCTCCAGCATGCCTTTCTTCGGGATCATGAGCCCGTTGTCCAGTTCCAGTCTTTCAACCCCATCCACTGCCCTGTCTATCAGGGATAGTCTGTGCCCATCCGTAGATACCATTCTGAGCACCCATACTCCATCCTTGGCTATCTTTTGCGTGAAGACCCCGGAAAGTTTAAAACCCGCTTCCTCCATTGTCACAGAGAATATGGTCTTGTTAACCATGTCCGAGAGTAGATCTCCTGCTATGCCTATGGCCTGCACCCCCTCTGGCGCTACAAACACTGGGTATTCGTCAGGGGGGAGCCCAGCCAGATTGTAACGAGCCTTTCCATCGGAAAGAAAGATCCAATTATTCTCCTTTTCCTTGATATAGATGCTCGGGCTCTTAGTCTCCTTCAGGATCTCGAAAAGCTTTCTTCCGGATATGGTCGCTGTTCCAGGCTCAATAACTTCTGCGGGTATGTCCTGCTGAAAACTTATTTCCAGGTCCGTTGCTGAAATTTTAAGCTGAGAATCAGCAGCCGTTAGAAGCACCATCGATAGTATCGGCATATTGGTCCTTTTTTCGATTATGCTTTGTACCCTTGATATGGACCCGTGAAGGTGATCCTTTTCTATTCTTATTTCCATATTATCCTCCAGTTAATAATAATCTAGTTAGTGATATTGTCAGAAACTTTTATAATAATGTGTCATTATTGGGTAAATGTTTCTGTGATTTGTCGGAATCTTTTAAACATTTTACCATTTATGCTAGTGTAGGCGCTGAAATCCCTAAAACATCACGGTTTGTGTCAATTCTTGAGGAAAAAAACCAACATCTGTCATTAATGCCTTTTTTCATCCTTGGAAGCTGGGCCCGCGGCAGTTCGCTGCTTCTCGAGGAGCAAGCAATCACTGCTTGGGGCGTGGTTCTCCAAGGGTAATGATTTTTTCGATCCGGGCCAAGTCTTTAACTACCTTAGGATCATCTCCCTTGGCGTTTTCAATCTTCCTTATCGCATAGAGGACTGTGGAGTGATCCTTGTGGCCGAAGGATTCCCCTATTTCCTTACAGGAGAGATTCGTGTGCTTTCTGGCCAGATACATGGCCATGTGCCTCGGGTAAGAGAGGGCCCTGTTCTTGCTGCTGGAAACAAGATCCGACTCCGATATTCCAAAGTAGGCCGAGGTCGTTATCTTTATCTCCCTAAGGCCTGGTTTGGGTTGATAAGCCTCGAGAATCCTCTTGATAGTTGAAATGGTGGTCTTATCTTTTCCGTGTATGGAATAGAAGGCCCTTACCTTGGTGAGGGCGGAAAACAGTGATTTAAAGTCCCTATGGGAGCTGGCGATGTAAAAGACCAGATCATCGGGCAAGGAAATCCCGTCTTGTGTCATTCTTGCTGTTATGATCCTCATCTTGGTCTCCAGATCGGGGGTCTTGATTTCAGCCAGTATTCCAGATGCGATCCTGGACTTCAATTCCGGGTTGAGATCTTTGAGGTCGTGGGGCAGCTTGCTCCCGGTTATCACCATAGGGCAGTTCTGTTTCCATAGCTTGTCGAACACGTTAAGGAATTGTGATTGTTTATGTTTCCTTTTCTCCAACTGGTGTATGTCGTCGAAGAGGAACATGTCCGGGGGCCCGTAATCGTCAAGCACGTGCCAGGGGTCCCCGGGACTGGCCCCGTGCCAGAGAAAGCTTGTGAAGGTGCTGGGGGATAAGTATAGGGGTTTTCTCTCACGGCTGACCCGGGTGACGTGGTTACCGATCGCGTTGAGTAAGTGAGTCTTTCCCAGGGGCAGCTCACAGTGGATATAGAGGGGGTTGTAAGCTTGAGAGGTGCCCGTGGCCACCCTTAGAGCTGAGGCAAAGGCCAGCTCGTTGGACTCTGCCTTGACGAAACTCTCAAAGGTCATGCTTGGGTGCAGGTTCTGCGCGAGGGGATGGGTAAAATCTCCTGTTTCCCCAGTCTCTTGAGTGTGACCTAGGTCTTTTCCGGGTCCGTATGAAAAGCGCACGGAAGGCGAAGAGTTCAGAATAGCCCTGAAGGACTCCCTGATGTGGAGCATGTATTTTTCCTTAATCCAGGATGCGACGAACTTGTTTGGCACCCCGATCACCGCGCTATCATCCGTGAGATCCAGCAGGCAGGTGCTGCAAAACCATAGGTCAACTTCTGATTTTGCTAGTCTTCCAGAAAGAAATCGTGTAATACTATCCCACAGTTCCTTGTTTTTAGTGGTCATAGAAGATTGGCCCGTTCAGATAAGGTGGCAAAATTCTAGAAAAAATTTGATGTCATGGCAACTAAATTTTGCAAGGGAGGTACCTATGACTTACTCCATCGCCCTTGCGGGTAAGGGGGGAACAGGAAAGACGACACTCGCGGGGCTCCTTATAAAGTATCTTGTTCAGCGGCATATGACACCGGTGCTGGCGGTGGATGCGGATCCAAATTCTAACCTCAATGAGGTGCTTGGGCTTGAGGTGAGGGAGACTCTGGGAGATGCGAGGGAGGAGATGAAGAGAGGCGTATCCACGGGTATCACCAAGGACGTATTCATGGAGATGAAGTTGGAGCAGGCCGTGGTGGAGGCAGACAAATTTGACCTCATAGTGATGGGGCGGCCGGAGGGTCCGGGGTGTTATTGTGCTGCCAATTCTCTGCTCACCCAGTACCTGGAGCGACTGATCGGTAACTATGCCTATGTGGTTATTGACAATGAGGCGGGTATGGAACACATAAGCCGGCTGACCACCAATAATATCGACCTGCTAGTGATCGTTTCCGACCCGAGCAAGAGAGGGATTCAAGCGGCGGCAAGGATAAAAGAGCTCACCACCGAGCTGGGTCTGGACGTGAGAGCCCATTCGTTTATCATCAATCAGGCGAGGGAGGCTGATCTTGCATTAGTTGAGAAGACGTCGGATTTCTATGAGTTGGAGCTCACGGGGATTGTCCCGGAAGACCCCATTTTGAGGGAGCTGGACGTAGAAGGCAAGCCGCTCATACAGATCAGCCAGGAGAGTCCGGCACTGGAGGCTGCATTCGCAATATTTGATGGGCTGTTGAAAGGAAAAGGCCCCTGAGGGCAGAAACTTGAAAGGTAGAAGCTTTTTTGAGTCAATCAAGTATAATCCAATGATATCGCGCTTTTATATCCTGGAGCAGCGGATAAAAAAATCTTGACAACAATGCACCGGTAAACTATTGTTACAAATCCTCTGTTAGGGAGGAAATTTTTTTATATTGTTTTGTTATATTTTTCACAAATAGTCTTTAATCATACAGAAAACTTCTTGATGAGGAGCTAAGACCCTCTAGATTTTTGCAAATAACCCTAACGAAGGAGGGAGGAAATTGGCTTTTGAAATTCCCAAGCAGCTTTATTCAGGCAAGATAGTAGAGACGGTGCTGGGTGTGGGGGATGGTGCCGTCAAGATTGGCGGGGAAGACTCCTTCCCGTTCCACCTATTCGAGGGGACGATGCCGAACAGGCCCAGGATCGCTATGGAAATCTGGGACTACGACCCCTCGGAGGAATGGCCTGAGGCGGCCTTGGAACCCTTCCGGGACGTCGTCTCCTCGCCAGTGGAGTGGGCCAGGAAATGTGTGGACGACTACGGGGCGGACATAATAGTAGTCCAGCTAAAGAGCACCGATCCGAATGGCATGGACAGGGGGCCGGAGGAGGCGGCAGAAGTGGTCCAGAAGGTCATGGATGCGCTAAAGGTACCCGTGGTGGCATGGGGTACGGCCAATAACCAGAAAGATGAAGAGGTGCTCAAGAAAATATCCGAGGCATGCCAGGGGAAAAATGTGGCCCTGGCACCAGTAGAAGAAGCGAACCACAAGGGTGTGGGGGCGAGTGCTCTGGGCTATGGCCATATAGTTGTGGCCTCCTCCCCGATAGACGTCAATTTGGCAAAGCAGCTCAATATTCTCCTGGGGAATCTAGGTGTCAGCAGGGAGAAGATAGTAATCGATCCTACGACTGGAGGTCTCGGTTACGGCTTAGAGTACTCTTACTCGGTCATTGAGCGGATCAGGATGGCCGCCCTGACTCAAGAGGACGACAAATTACAGATGCCCATAATCTCAAACATAGGCAATGAGATATGGAAGTGCAAAGAGGCTGGCCTCCCAATAGAAGAGGCCCCTACTCTCGGAGACCCTGAGAGACGAGCTATCCTCATGGAGACTGTTGCAGCGGTCAGCTACCTTATGGCGGGCTCCGACGTGGTCATCCTCAGGCACCCGGAGAGCGTGAAGATGATAAGGTCTTTTATCGATTTGATGTGTGATGGGGGCATGGCGAGCCAGGTTGAGGGCATTGCTAAGCGCCTAGAGGTCAAGGAGGCGGATTTATTGGGCATTTCCCCCGAGCCCGTGCTGGAGATTTCCCCCGAGGAAAAGGCGGAGGAAAGGAAGGCCAAGCCCAAAAAAGAAGAGAAGGCCCCGCCCAAGGCAAAGAAGGTGAAAGAGACCAAGCCTGCACCTAAAAAGGAAGAAAAAGTCGTTGAGATAAAGAGGGAAGAGAAGGTAGCCGCGGCAGCAGAGGCACAGCCTGAGGTCAAGGCCAAGGAGGAGGCAAAAGCGAAGGCCGAGCGGGAGGCGAAAGCTGCCGCCGAGGCAGAGGCCAAGGCAAAGGCCGAAGCAGAGGCTAGGGCCAAGGCAGAGGCGGAAGCAAAGGCCAAGGCAGAAGCTGAGGCCAAAGCAAGGGCCGAGGCGGAAGAGAGGGCCAAGGCCAAAGAGAAGGAGAGGGAGCAACTACAGGCCCTGAGACTAAAGAGGGCCCGGGAAAGGGAAAAACTGGAAGCAGAGCGAAGGGCCCAGCAAAGGGAACAGGAGAAAAGGACACCGGCACCCGAGCAATTGAGCCTGGTGGAGAAACTCATAAGAAACCTAGACCGGATTCACCGGCGGAGTGAACAATAGAGCTTTTCACACTCAAA
>JAFDIC010000370.1 GCA_019308525.1 Deltaproteobacteria bacterium | reverse complement strand
TCGTCGGTGTTCCTCAATTCGCCACATATCATATTCTATATATACCACTTTTGATATGTCAATAGGAATTTATCATAGGGACCCAATGGATGACCCGAATGGAATTGTGGCGGCAAGATGCAGCCTCCGCAGGACCGGATCGCAACTGAAAGTCCCTCCTACATGGGGGACATGATCCGTCAGGAGTCTAGACCGAGGGAATGAAGCAAATTCTTTGTCTTCACGACGTTCATGTTGAGTCCAAGCTCCTTTCGGTCCATGCCCATGGCCAAACCCAGGAGCTGGGTCAAGTAGAGGACAGGCAATTTGTACTCCACTTGAAATTCTGCCTCGATGCTCTTCTGGTTGCTGTCGTACATCACCGAGCAAAAGGGGCAAACCAGGCACAGGGCATCAGCCTTGGCCTCGATCAAGCAATCCAGTTTGCTCTTTGCCACTGAAAGGGCGGTTCCTTCGTCAACAGGAAGTATAGGTCCACCGCAACAGTTCTTCTTGCCCCTGTATTCGACGACAGTTGCGCCTGTGAGGGAAACCAGGCCGTCCAGGGTTTCAGGGTCCTCAGGATCATCAAAGCCCTCGTAGATCTCCGATGGCTTGAAGTAGTGACAACCATAGTGTATGGCGATTCTAAGCCCCCCGAGATCCCTGGTCAGGTTTCTCTTGATATTCTCAAGCCCCACTTCTTCATAGAGTATGCGAGCAAAGTGTCTTACCCTGGCATCTCCATTGTACCTGAGATTCACCTTCACAAGGGACTTGTTCACTCGTTCTTTTTTGTCCCTATCCCCCGAGAGCTCAAAGGCCACCTCTGTCAGTGCAGACGTACAGGAGCTACAAAGCGTGCATATGGCAAGACCCTCCCTTTCTGCGATCGCCAGGTTATAGGCGCCGAGGATGTCGGATGATCTGACATCTCCGCTCTTCAGGGGGAACCCGCAGCACATAAAATCCACGATATCCACGAGGTCTACACCCAGTCTCTTTGCAACCTGCCTGGCGGACAATTCATAGTTCCGCGCCCTTGCGGGGATTGTACACCCCAGGAAAAGAAGGTATTTGCTTTCCGTGCTCATTTTCCTCTGAAGAGCTCCCTGGCCGCCTCCAGGGAAGTCGGCAGTTCCGGCAGTCCGGCCTTCGTCCGTTTCTTGTTGTCAAAATCATCAATTGGGTAGATTCTGCCCTTGTCCCTTATGATATCTCGCTGCGCCCTTATGCCCTGGGGGATCTTTCCCTCCTTCACTGCAAGGTTTTTCAAAAGCATCATGAATTCGGCAATCTTCACCCCCTGGGGACATCTCTCCTGACATGCATAACAGCTCGAGCAGAGCCAGATGAAATCACTCTCCAGGACCTCCTCCCTGAGACCGTAGAGGGCCATCCTTATGATCCTCACGGGATTGAATCCCTCATTGACCGCTGTTATGGGACAGCTTGCAACGCACGTCCTGCACGTAAAGCATGCCATGATCTTTTCCCCGCCAGCCTGCTCCAGCAGTTCCTTCTTAAAGCCTTTGTCCACCCTGTCCAACCTTATCTCTCCCACTGTCATCCTCGCCTGATCTTCCACTAGGTGCCTTTGCCAGGGTGCCGCTTCTCCTCGCCCAAATCAGCATGGAACAACGGTCTCATGATTCAACTTTCATTTATCATGGCCATAATCTGTTCTTCGCTGAAACCCATGAGGTTGATGGCACCTGACCTGCACGAGGAAACACAAAGCCCGCAACCCTTGCACAGTACGGGGTTGATCTCGATAAAGGCACGGTCTCTACCCTCTTCCACCATGCGCGGGGCGGAGTAAGGGCAAATGGATACGCAAACACCGCAATGGCTGCATTGCGCCTGCTCTACCGTGGCAATCGTACCGCTTACCCGGAGAAATTTCCGGGCCAGTAATGTGCTAGCCCTCGAAGAGGCAGCAAGGGCCTGGGCTATGGACTCGTCAATGGATTTGGGATAATGGGCCATGCCGCAGAGGAAAACACCTTCGGTTGCGAATTCGGAAGGACCCAGCTTTGCATGGGCCTCCACGAAGAAACCGTCCTCGTTCAGCGGCACTTTGAAAAACCTGGCCAGGTCCTCCTGGTCGCGGGAGATAATTCCCGATGCGAGGGCCACAAGGTCAGCCTCGATCACAATGGTCTTTCGCAGAAAGGGATCCAGGACGCGGACTTCCAATCCACCTCCGGTGGAAATCACTTCGGGTTTTTCACCCCGGGAGAAAGGTATGAACAAAACTCCCTTCAACCTCGCCTCCCTGTAAATGTATTCGCGCTCCCCGTACGTCCTGATGTCCCTGTACAGGACATAGACTTCTGCGTCAGGGTTCAGATCTTTTATGTGGAGGGCGCACTCGATCGCGTGGGTGCAACAGACCCTGGAACAATATGGTCTTTCGGGTTCCCTGGAACCAACGCACTGGATGAATACGACGGCTTCCATATGCTTGATCCTGGCGCCATCCTCTTTGAACATCCTGTCCAGTTCAAGGTGGGTCACCACCCTCGGATCCTTTCCGTAAAGGTATTCACCGGGCTTTAGTTCTTCTGCGCCCGTTGCGATGATGGCGACTCCGTGATCTATTTTCCTTGTCTCTCCCTTTCCACCCACCGTGCCGAGCGTGGTGCGGAAATTCCCCACGAATCCTTCAACTGAAACAACCTCCCTTTCCTTGCATACCTCAATCTTAGGGTCGGTTTCCACGGACTGGATCAAGGACCTGACCTTCTCCTGGATATCTTCGCCTCTCCACGTCCTGAAAAGCCCGAGGGCGTTACCACCGAGTTCCGACCTTCTCTCAACGAGAACCACCTGGTATCCCTGCCCTGACAGGTTCCTTGCCGCCACCATCCCTGCAAGCCCTCCCCCGATCACCAGGGCCGTCTGGTTGATATCAATGACCGTCTCCTCCAGGGGCTCCATCAGGGCAACCTTTGCCACCGCCATTCGCACAAGGTCCTTTGCCTTTTCCGTGGCTTCCCCGGGATTGTCCTTATGGACCCATGAGTCCTGGTTCCTGATGTTTGTCATCTCCAGCAGGTACTTGTTGAGCCCGGCGCTCGCGAGAGTATCCTGGAACAGGGGCTCATGTGTCTTTGGTGTACAGGCCGCCACTACTATCCTGTTCAGCTCCTCCTCGCTGATGATCCTGGCCATTATCTCCTGGGTATCCTGGGAACACGTATAGAGATTGTCAGTGACATATTCAACATGGGGAAGGGAGGCCGCATACTCTTTTAGTTCTCCTATGTTAACCACGCCACTGATATTGATCCCGCAATGACACAGGAATACGCCTACACGCGGGCCTTCCCCAAGAATGTTTCTCTCCTGGACCAAGGATTCCGCCCTGGTAAGGGTATCCCTTGCTTTACCAAGGATGGCCCCGGCCTCTGCGGCTGCCGCTCCGGCCTCAATAATGCACTGGGGAATGTCCTTTGGCCCCTGGCAGGTACCGCACGCATAGATGCCATTCCTGGACGAACTGACGGGACGAAAGGTATCTGTCCTGTAGAAACCCCCTTCTGTGAGGCTCAGATCGAGGCTCCCGGCCAAGTCCAGGGCATCCGGGGTCGATTCGAGGCCAACGGACAGGACCACCATTTCAAAGGTCTCTTGTGCCACATTCTCCTTCTCATCCACATATCTAATGACCAAATCATCTCCATCTGAATCAGGTTCAATTGCCGGGATCCTGGACTTGATGAAGCGGACACCATGCTTTTCCTTGGCATCGTTGTAATACCTTTCAAAGTCCTTGCCATGTGTCCTGATATCCATATAGAAGATGGCACAATCGAGGTCCCGACCCTCGTGCTCCTTTGCAATCACAGCCTCCTTTATTGCGTACATGCAGCACACGGATGAGCAATAACCATTGTCACAATGGTGTATGTCCCTTGAACCAATGCACTGTATCCATGCAATCTTTCTGGGGACCCTATTGTCGGACGGCCTGGCCAAATGCCCCGCGGAGGGACCCGAGGCCGAGAGGATCCTCTCAAATTCCATGGATGTTACGATGTTAGGGTGCCCGGAATAGGCGTAG
>JAFDIC010000369.1 GCA_019308525.1 Deltaproteobacteria bacterium | reverse complement strand
ACCATGCATTTGTCGCAGAAGTCCTGGAGACCGAAATCCACAGGTTTGTCCACGATCAGGGGCATATCGGTCGCCACCGCTGCCGGACGGAAATTGTTGCCAAACTCCTTGGTCACGCAGATCCCCATGCGGCCCTGCTCCCCCATGCCCGCATCGATGAACATGGGCGGCACCATGTAGGGGGAGTTTTCCGGAGGCAGGGCCCGTGCCCGAAATCCCCAGGACCGGATCAGATTGGCCAGGGTGATGGCGATCACCGAGGTGAGGCTGTAACGAAGGCCGATTTCTATGCAGACGACGTAATGGTCCCCATGACGCATCATGGCCAGATTCTGCCTCATAGCTAAACAAAGGATGTAAGGGTAGTCCATGTCATCCACAGGCTTTCCGTAAGGGTAAGGGCTGTAGGGATGGGCATAATGGGTGTAGACCCACTCCTTTTTCAGGTGGCCCACTCTTACTTTCGAGGCCCCGAGGACCAGGGCATAGTCTTTGATTCGCCATGTCCTCTCCTCGGATGAAATTTTGGACATGTCGGCCTCCATGGTCTGCCAGAGAGGGGTCCCTTCTTTGCCGGGATGTATGACCTCAGGGAGGCCGAGCAGATGACGGGTAGCGAATATGTTTGACTGAAAATGGGCGCCAAGGGGGTCTATTTCAAAGTGGCGCTTCAGGGATTTCTTGAGTTTATCTCGGTTAGCGTCATCGATCTCCTTCAGTTCCGGGTGTCGGCTGTAATACTCTTTGTATGCTGGACTTTCCGGGTCCTTGAGCATCATCCGGGACTGTATCGTGTCCCGCTGGTCCACCCGTTCGATTTTTCCTACGATTTCATAGGTTGGATGGTCCACTTCAGGCGCTGGACTGCAGCTGATGAAGCGGGATTGCTCCCTCAGCCCCTTATGAAATTTTTTCCACCAATTCCTGTCTTTCTTGTGCATCAGGGATTCCCCTCATCTTTTGTTGGGCCGCGTCAGAGATGTCAGAAGGCAGTTGAGATTCTTTCCTCGGCTTGAAAAACCAGAGCTATATTGGCAGGCAAAAAGGGAAAATGGAACCCCTGATCATTACCTATCTATTACGTGAAAAGAAACCGTATTACTGCATGGACAGAAGAAATGATCTCAGGTTTGCTTTTTCATTCTTGATCCCCACCTTCTTCCGAATCCTGTCCCTGTGAAATTCCACGGTTCTGGGAGAAAGATTCATCAACTTTGCGATTTCTTTGCTGGTTTTCCCCTCCTTGACGAGATTGGCAACCTGAATTTCCGTCGGGCTGAGGCTCACGAACTGTGCATTCAACCTGCGGGTAAAAGGTGAGATGATGTTCCTGAGATTCCCTTCCAGGATGTTCAAATAGGCGATTTGTTTTCTGTCGGTGGATATTTTCTTTAACCGCTCGATGTTGGGCATGACAAGGTCTCTGACATTAGTGAGAAAATTCTGTTCGACCTCCAGCTTGTCCTCCTCTCTTTTTCGAAATAAGACCTTGAGTGCAGAGTTCATCTGCTCAAGTTCAAAATTCTTCCTTTCAAGTTCTTCCTGCTTCTCTTTGAGGGACTGGGCGGTCCTTTTCATCTCCGTGGTGTCCCTGAAAAAGACAAAGAAAAAACTCTCATTTCCCATCTTCACATAGTTCGTGCTGAATTCAAGGTCCAGCACATGGCCGTCCTTGTGTTTGTGCCTCACCTCAAAACGATGAGAACCCTTTTTCATAGCTCTTTTCGCGTGTTCTGTAACCTCTTCTTTATCTCCTTCCACCTCAAAACCCCGAATCTGTGCTCCGATGAGCTCGTCGCGGTTATGACCAGTGATTTGGCAGGCTGCGAGATTTGCCTCCAGGACCTTTCCGTCCATATCGATAATACAGAAGCCGTTCATGGTTGTCTGGAGGATCATTTCAATGCGGTGTTTTTCTCTCCTGAGTTCAACCTCCTTTCTTTTCAGTTCCGTGATGTCAACAACGGTCGCGGCGTAATAGAGCGGAACGCCGTCCTCGTCTGTTATGGTCGAACCGTTCACCAGTGCGGGGAAAAATGAACCGTCTTTCCTCCTGTGTTCGATCTCCGCAACGTAGTTTCCAGCATGCTGTTCTCTTAATTCCCTTACCCGCTTGATCTGTTCGGCATTGTGTATCAAAGAAAGGCCTTTACCGAGCATCTCTTTAACGGTGTATCCGTGCATCCGAGCGTAGGCCTCGTTGACATAGACAAATTTACCATCAAGGTTTCTCATCGCAATACCGTGACCTGCTTTGTCTGAGATCGCCTTGAACTTCTTCAATTCTTCATGTTCATACCTGGTCCGTTCCTGGAATAATCTCATCTCAAAGGCATCGTGATAGTCAGACCCAAAATTTCTGCCCTGTTCATCCCCCATCCTTTTCCTCCATATTCATTGGGGAATCCTCTCAAGGAAAGTGATCTCGGTTTTGCTCTTCCGTGATCAAGAGTCAAAAGAAGAAACAAAGCTTGGAATGTTCATTGCCCTGGATTGTGATAATACGGTATTTTATACCGTATTGTTTACGTAATAGTCCAGCCTTGTCTTGGATTTTTTTATGAAAGATTCGCTCTTATGAATTCAGGGCTTTTCAATGGATCAGGATAAACAAAATGGTTTGACGAAAGCAACAAACACAACAGGAGGAAGATCGTGAGATTAAAGGACAAGGTTGTGATTAATACAGGGGCGGCCCAGAGCATAGGCACTGCTTTTGCCGTTGGGTTTGCCCGGGAAGGGGCGAAGATTGTTGTCGCTGATGTGCAAGATGGGGGAGAGACAGTCAAGGTCGTAGAGGGGGCAGGAAGTGAGGCCATTTTTGCAAAAACGGATGTGAGCAAGAATGAAGATTGCGATGCCATGGCAAAGGCGGCTGTAGACAGATTCGGAGGAATCGATATCCTTATTAACAATGCTGCCATTTTTGGGGACATCGTGATGAAGCCCTTCACGGAAGTGGATGCGTAAATCTTGGGGACGTTCTTTCATAATTTCATATCTCAATACTGATGGATTCGTAAGAAGGTCCAAAACCGTCATGCCGGGCTTGATCCAGCATCTAGAATCCTTTGAAATTACTGGATTCCTGCTTTCGCAGGAATGACAGAAATGAGCACTTTCAGCCTTTTTGCGGGTTCATCAGTATTGAAATCCTTGCTCTTGCCACTCGTAAGGGAGGTACTTATTTATGAATGAACGTCCCCGTGTACTCACTTGGGCTGGGCTCCGTCGGGAGGCATCATCAGGTGCATCAAGGTCCCTAAACGGCCGTTGATGTTTTCTTCCCAATTGACACGACGTGTTTTGCCGGTCACACCATAGGTGGGCTTATCCTTGTGGAAGGGCTTTCGATCGAAAAACATAGCCGCACCATGTGTATACCTCTCCCATCCGGTATAGGAATCGTAACTCTTCCCTGCATAGTATCCCGCGATTGAAATTCCGACAATCCCCAAAATGGTGCCGATCGCCGCTCCCGATTTGAGAAGAGATCTCGTGGCACCGTTGTCAGCAAAGGCCAGATTAGTGAACCCTAATACCAACAAGAACAACAATAAGCCCATCATCCAGAACAATCTTTTCTGACACATGTTGTCCCTCCACAAATATAGTTTTCTATCTTGGGCCTTACGACCGTTCCTGTTCGCAGGTCTCTATCTCTTTTGCCTCGGGTTGTACGCCCATCGAGGATTGGGGTCCCACTCCTTTCTTTCATAAAAGAGCTTGAACCCCCAGACAGCGGGTTTCCTGTATATCCTAAACCTCTGGTTGAGTTCACGGTTGAGATTGTGAAAGGGGGTGCTCTCGAAGTTCCAGGGACAGGCCGCCTGGCAGATGGCGCAGGGGCCGCCCAAATGGTTCCAGTAGGCGCGGCACTTCTGGTCGTTCACCTGCCATCGCCTCACGCCTCGTCGAACCGTTCTCTCCTTGGGAATGGCACCCGAGGGGCAGGCATCCGCACAGACCATGCATTTGTCGCAGAAGTCCTGGAGACCGAAATCCACAGGTTTGTCCACGATCTGGGGCATATCGGTCGCCACCGCTGCCGGACGGAAATTGTTGCCAAACTCCTTGGTCACGCAGA
>JAFDIC010000368.1 GCA_019308525.1 Deltaproteobacteria bacterium | reverse complement strand
TTGCGCCCGCTTAGCCCCCAGGCTTCCTACAGAGCCCTTTAGACTATGGGCGGCTCTTTCAACTTCGTGCGCGTTACTCGACTTGACCCCTTCCCAGAGCCTTTCCACATCATTGAGATGTTCCTCAAGGAACATCTCAATGATCTCTTTGAGCAGTTCCCTGTCCCCGTCAACTACCTCGAGGGCCTTCGCCTCGTTGAAGATCTCATCATCCTTGATCATATCGCCGGTTCCCGGTACCGACCACTCTCGTTTCATCCTGCCCCCCTTTCTGGACTTCACGGCCTGCCTCTCGATAACCCTGTACAGTTCCTCCGCCTTTACCGGTTTTGAAACATAATCATCCATGCCGGCGGCAAGACATCTTTCCTTGTCCCCCTTCATTGCGTGTGCCGTCATTGCCACGATTGGGATTCGACTTTCCATCCTCCTTTCTCTTTCCCGTATCGCCCTTGTTGCCTCGATTCCGTCCATTTCAGGCATCTGGACGTCCATCAGAATGAGATCAAAGGACTCCTTCTCAAACATCTCCACGGCCTCCCTTCCGTTGGTGGCAGTCGTGACCTCGTGACCCCTCTTTTCAAGAATCTTTTGTGCGAGTTTCTGGTTTACCAGGTTATCTTCGGCCATCAGGATCTTGAGTTTCATTCTGGCTTCATGGATGGTCAAACTGGTGATCAATGGTTTTTTCTTTGCCCCAGGACGTCTCAAGGCCATCATTATAGCATCCAGCAGTTCCGACTGCTTGACCGGCTTATGGAGGTAACCCGATATGCCGAGTTCTTCGCATCTCAGCATATCTCCAGTGACACCCATGGAGGTGAGCAGAATGATGGCGATATCTTCGGCGCCTGGGTACCTCTTGATACGCCTTACTGTCTCGAAGCCGTCCACTTCGGGCATCTGGGCATCCAGCAGGATCAGATTGTAAGGGCTCCCGGATTCGAACCCCTCCCTTATTCTACGGAGGGCATCCAGTCCGCCCGTTGATTCCGACGGGATGAGTCCCCATGAGGAGGTCATTTCTCTAAATACGGCCCTGTTTGTCGCATTATCATCAACTATGAGGACCCTCATCCCTGAAAGGTCCATCACCTCTAGATCGGGCCTTCCCTCCAGTATTCGGGTTCCTTTCTTGAAGCGGGCTGTGAAATGAAAGGTGCTACCCACTCCCTCAACGCTCTCCACCCACATTCGACCGCCCATAAGGCCAACGAGCTGTTTTGAAATGGTCAAGCCCAACCCGGTACCACCGTATTTCCTGGTCGTAGAGGTGTCCGCCTGGGTAAACCCGTCAAATATCTTATCTATCTTCCCTTCAGGTATCCCGATTCCCGTATCGGACACGGCGAAATGAATCACGGTCGACGAGTCATCTTCTTCCTCTGTGGCCACGCGCACCAGGACTTCTCCCTGCTTCGTGAATTTTATGGCATTGTCGACGAGGTTCGCCACGACCTGCCGCAACCTAACCGGATCCCCTACCAGAGTTACGGGCACGTCTGGCTTTATGTGACACACCAGTTCAAGACCCGCATCTTCGGCCTTGATGGCAAGCACGTTTACCACGTCCTCCACAGTCTTCACCGGATTGAAGTCCACCTCTTCCAAGTCCAATTTGCCCGACTCGATCTTGGAAAAGTCCAGGATGCCATTTATCAAAAGAAGCAAGGATTCGGCAGAGGATTTCACCATCGTCAGATACTCTCTCTGCTCTGCTGTCAAGTCGGTCGCCAAAGCCAGCTCCGTCATCCCGATGATCCCGTTCATGGGGGTTCGAATCTCGTGACTCATATTGGCGAGGAATTCGCTCTTCGCCCGATTTGCCATTTCAGCGGCACGGGCCATTTCCTTGGCATGCCCTATGGCCTTGGCAAGCTCTCGGTTGGTCCTTTCAAGCTCGTGGTAGGCCTCCTTGAGTCTTTCCTCAGCCTGCTTTCGATCGGTAATGTCACGGATTATCCCTTGGATAACATGGTTCTCAGGATCGACGCTTCTTGAACTCACTTCCACATCAACCATGGATCCGTCGGCTCTCTTGAACTGTGTCTCGAACTTGATGGACCTCCCGCCTTTCACCGAATCTACCCTCTTTTGGGATTCACGGTGGTTCCTTGGGGGATGGAGGTCACTGATCTTCATTTGGAGCAATTGATCCCTCCCATAACCCAGCATATCACATGCTCTCTTGTTGACATCGATGATGCTTCCTGACTGGTGGATAATGATCGCGTCATTTGAGTGCTCGAAGAGATTGCGATAACGTTCTATGCTCTGGCGAAGCTTCTCTTCAACTTCCCTGCGTCTCGTAACATCCCTGACTATACCTCGAAAACCGAAGGGGTTACCGTCCTTTCCCCTCATAAGGGATACAGAGATCTCAACATGCCTTTTCCTGCCGTCCTTCCGAATCACTTCCCAGGCAAACCCTTCAACAGGATCGCCTGTGGAATACACTCTGTTGAACACCTCATAGACCATCTTGGAGTTCTCTTCATCCGAGTACTCACGATTATTCATCCCGATCATTTCATCCTTGGAATAGCCGAGGATCCTGCACAAGGAATCGTTGAAACGCGTGAAGTCTCCATTCAAATCCACTTCGTAGTAACCGTCTTGAATGCTGGCCAGTATGTCCAGGCACGTCCCTCCGCCTCCAATCTTCGCCCCTCTGGCGCTCCGTGGTTTTCTTCTCATAAAGTGGTCCCTTTCCATTCCATGCCCCAGTGAAGTAAATCTTCCACGCCCTCCAAGCGTATCTCAAAGCTCTCCCTTAATTATCAACAGCTGAACTTATTGTAACAAACCTTAATCAATTTTTCAAAGCAAAATTCTCCTCTTAAGTGAATCTTCACTAGCGCTGAACCAATGCAACATCGAGATGGGGGCTTTCGGCAGGAACACGGGTTTTCCGCCCTCCGCCTGCACGCTACCCTCGCCGGAAAGGACCTTCAGAAACCCCTCACTATGTCTTGACAGATCCTGACCCCTTCCATGGCGTCCTTGGCATGATAGTCGGCACCCGCATAGTCACGTATTCGTTCATCTATCAACCCCCCTATGACATATGCCATGGGGGGATGGGGTGGTTTGAAGCTCCTGCGCAGGAGGGAGATTGTCTCCTTCGTTGCCTTGAAAGAAGTGCTGACGAGGCATGAAAGCCCCACAATCTGGGGCCTATGTTCTTTTACCGCGGCCACAAATGCGCCGGGAGGGGCATCCACACCCAGATCGTGCACGGTAAAACCGTGGCCGCGCGCGAGTACCATAAACATATCTTTCCCGATGAAGTGGATATCTCCCTCAACAGTACCCAAGACGATGGTGCCTGATCCCTTGCCGGGCATTTCATCTTGGATCAGGGGAAGCACCACCTGGCCCACCTGGCGCATGATCTCCCCGGCCATGATGAGGGCTGATATGAAGTACTTCCCATTTTCATAGCGTTCTCCCACCCTCATCATTCCCTCATGACAGAGATCCAGGATTTGCAGGGGATGAACACCCTCCGCCACATACCTGTTTACCAACTTCAGGACGCTTTCCTCCCTTAAATCAGCCATCAGGGCAATCAGATCATCACTCCTTCCTGTTTCAGACATGTCTCTCCCTGCTTTTTGGGTCTCAACCTTTGGTTATTCCTACGCTGGTCCTGAAAAGAACACGATCACCGGGACATACAAACCTTCCCCAGCTAAAGGGTCTTTCATCGAAGTCGTAGAAGACATGTTCCAGGTGGAAGGCCGGTTGACTCTCAGCGGAGTCGAGCATATGGGCCTCCTCCTTGGACAGTACCGCAGCCCTGATGGAAAATTCTCCCCTCTTGAGCCCCGTTTCTCCCTGGCCATGAAATAGCCCGTGCAGGGAAGTGACCTCGAGTTCCGTCTCCACTATGGGCCTAAAGGGGTCGTAGACAAGGTACTCTCTGTGATAAATGAACGGCCTGGTCTTCCTGAGCAACAGTCGTCGAATCAGGATGACTCTTTCCCCGGGAGGCAGACCCAGTTTACCCCCAATGCGATGGTCCGCCCTTGTGACCATCGCCTCAAGTATCTTAACCTTCGTGTTCGCCTTGTCCTTGAATAAACTATGGAACTC
>JAFDIC010000367.1 GCA_019308525.1 Deltaproteobacteria bacterium | reverse complement strand
ATCTCCCCATTCTTATGGGGATAGAAATTGACCAGTCATCCCGAGATATTGTTCGGCCCGGAGCAAAGGCCCATGACCTTTGTCATGAATGAGATCCTTTCTTCCAAGGAGAGTATTGACATTGAGGTCTATCTCATCAGCTCGAAGAGGATCGCAAACCGCATTGTCAAGGCTCACGAAAAGGGTGTGAAGTTCAGGATGATAATCGATGGAAAGCTTGCAAGAAAGAGGTACTCAAAACACCGGTTCCTGATGAAAAGAGGGATCGATGTGAGGACCTTCAGGTATGGCATGGATCCATGCACAACAAGTTTATCGTGATAGACGAGAAAAGGGTCATCGCCGGGAGCCCCAACATGTCAATCGATGCCGACTACAGGAACCACGAGTTCCCCATGGTCACGGAGGACCCAGAGGTAGTAGGGCCTTTTGGACAGAGGTTCGAGGAGATGTGGAACATGGCCGGAAGGAAGCGATAAACAGACGATCAGGCCGATAAGAAGAGGGGGGCAAGGGGGGTAAAATATATCATTCTTGAAAAACGTCACTTTAGAATTATTGTTTCTTCGTATATGATGAACTTTTTTTCATATTATTCTGAACGACCAAGCTCACCGGCGGCAATGGAGTGCAGCGGAATTCCCGTCCGGTAGAGCGTCTTGTCGGGCTTTAATTAATAGCCGCTGTGCTCCCCGCAGAACCTCCTGAACTTTGGCTGCAATGTCACGGATGGTAAAAGGTTTTTGGATAAAGGGGGTGCCGGCGCTGAGGATACCGTGGTGAACGATGGCGTTATCCGTATATCCTGACATGTAAAGCACCTTGTTAGCTGGAAACTGGCCTGTAAGGTTCCTCTTTCAAGAGATGACTGACAAGCAGTTTCAAATAGAATAGTGGCAAGAACCATTCAAGCCCTGCTGGTTGCGGTAAAAGATACATCGCAATAAGTAATCCGCAAGCGTAACCGAGGAGTCCAGTAGGACGCTGAAGATACTGGGGTACCAAAAGAATCGTTGCGGTTGAAACTAGCAAGTACCCGCCCGTGAGAAGAACCCACTCCACATCAAACGCCATATATAGCCACGAAACAAGGAGAAGATGAAGTAGATGGAGAGACGCGAACCCGAAGTGTTGTTTGAATCCTTGCCCTGCGCGGTGATACCAGCGTTTCGCACTTGACGTTGCATTCGTTATGACGCCACCCGCTATGTCGAATGCCAGAACAGCACATAATATGTACTGTGCCAACGTCCAGTCACTGATCACGTACGATGCATAAAGTGGTGCAATGATGGCAGCGATAACAGCGATAAAAATTTGCAATACTAATTCAGCCCGGGTTGCACCTGGTCCTATAAATTTATCCAATGCACCTGCAAGGCCAGATCTGGGAGGAGGAAAGTTCCAATTAATACTCATTCTGCGCACTTTCTTTCAAACAGCTAACAAGTTATTCTACACAAAAGCCCCCTTTTGGGGATACAGATGCCTGAAATTATGACAAGCATATCCTTGAATCGCTTATCTGTCAAGAGAACTCAACAAGTATCGGGCTTCGACCAACGCTTATAACTGGTTGAGATGAGAGTTAGAATGTTCGCCCTTCCTGTGCGGGATCGTTGGATGCGTGGCTGGTAACGAGCTCGATGTAGGGGAGACAGGCAATAACAAACTCAGGCCTTGCAGGTGTTATGGAGATTGGTCATAACATAACAGATTCGATATGGAGGTCATCATGAAAAGCTGGAGACGGTCCTCGTAGGTTATGCGGAGTTTTTGTGCAAGCGGAAATTGGCCCTCCCGGCGGGACGAAAGGACGGAGAGGGATTCCTTACGCAAACAGGCCCTTCGCTCCTTCAGCCGCACCCCTTTGAATTCAGACGCCAGTCCCTTCCGAGGCGTTGGGGATGCGGCTTCAGCCCTGCCCTTTTGAATACTGGCGCCATCTCTATTTGAAGCACTGACAATGCGGTTTCATCAGAAAGGGGGTGTCACCATGTCCTTGGTCGCTGTTGTAGGCTCCCGGTCCTTGCCCTTGTCCTGGCGTCCTCGTGTCTCGGCAGTCGTCTCTTCACTCCTGAATCGTGGCTTTTCCGTCGTCTCTGGTGGCGCCTTGGGCGCTGATCTTTTCGCCCTTCGCGCTTCGCGCCGTCGTTCTCGGGGGCCCATCGGCCTGTTCAGGCTCCGTGGTCTTCCTTCCAGGCCAGCTTCACCAGGCCCCCCGTTCAACTCGCTGGTGGCTGGCCCCTTTCCTCCGTCTCGGTGGGCGGGTGGTCCCAGGTCCTGCCAGGCCTGGTGCTCGCCGTCGCGAGTTCGTCTCGGCCCTCTTTTCCCACTCCCGCAGGCTGGTCCTTTCTTCAATCGCTGTCGTGGCCTTTGTCTCCGGTCTCTCTCGGGGCAGTTGGTTCACTTGTTCGCTTGCCGCTTCCCGCGGCCTTCCCTGTCTGCGTGCGGGCACGCACAGGCAGGCCGGTTGAGGGGCCCTCGGCTCTCCGGCCGCTTGGGGATGGCCGGTGGGCCCCGGTTCGGGCAGGCGGTTGCTGGGCCGGCCCCTTCAAGTGGGAGGCCGCAGATCGCTAATCAATCCAATCGTTACCTGTCACCAGGTGAAATGTTCCTTCAGTAAGGAGGTACACACCATGACTCCAAGAAGCCTTTTCGCTCATTCGCAATACGGTGAGGCCTATGGGGGTATGGCAAGGCATGTATCCGAGATGTCGGACCTCGATCGGATGATATTCGAGGACTGCGAACTGGTGGAGGGCAAGGTCTGTGCCCCACACGAAAACCAAGTTCCCTACCCTCACTGGCTCAGTGTCGATTACATCGCCCACAAATGCGGCTGCTCATACAAAGAGGCCAAAGACCTTTTCGACTGCTGGATCATGCTCGATCCAACCCAAACCATGATCGAGACCTTCATCCGATGGACAAAGACCCGGGGAGTTGAGAAGGCCCTCCCATATTTCGAGAAGCTGGCCATGGCCCTTGCTGAAATGGAGAACATCAACGCCGAGGACGTCACCGAGAATCCCGAGCCCGAATACCATGCACCTGACCAGTCTGCCTACCACGTCATCGGGGAATACCCGGAGGATGACGACACCCCCTGGATCCAGACCCAGCCTCGGTGGTTCCAGAGGCTCGTCTCCAAGATCAGGTGTCTTGACGACCTCGAAGGGCTCTCCTCCTTTGGTAAGGAGGCCTACGGGCTCGGGATGAGCCGGGAGCAGGCGGGCGTCTTCTGGACTGAGTACAACTCCTGGAGCCTCAGCTACGGCGCCACGGCGGAGGTGGAAGAGGAGCACTTTACGGATGCCATATCCCAACTGGACCAGCAGTTGAGGGAGATGGTATCAAGGGCTCTGCCTACCCCCACCAATGGAAACGGTAAGGCCGCAGCCCCGCCAACCCCGCCTTTGGCGGGACCGCGGCCCAGTTGACCGCGTAATAGCCAAGAAGAGATCAGGGAGTAAGGGGAAACCGCTCCCCCCGCTCCCTCACTCTTCCCAGGAGGAAGGGGGTGAAGACATCCGAACTCATCAAGAGATGCAGGGAGATCACCGCGGAGCTTTGCCAGGCCGTGAAGGAGGCCAAAAACGACGCCCAGCTTCTTGACTACCTCCAGTTCTGCTCCAGGTTCCACGACTACTCGTTCCAGAACCGCTTCCTCATATAGGCGTGCAGGCCAGATGCCACCCCGCCGCTGGCGGGGTGGTTTATGTCTTTGACGTATCTCAGACAGAAGGCAAACCCCTTCCCGATGCCCCCGACACCCTTTCCGTAAGGGGTGATGCCTCACCGCTCTTGCCTTCACTTGAAAAGTCGGTCTCGGATCAAGGAATTACCCTCGGCTATGTCGAGGACCTGGGAAGAGGGGTCTATGGACTTTCACGGAAGGGGGAGATCCGGGTTCTGGCATCCCTTGACCGGATCGTGCGCACCGCCTCCGGGATCGTGGATAACCGAAAGCCCCCCGGGCCGGAGGCCGGAAGCCCTACAGGCCAAAGGCCGATCAGAAGACCTGGTTGCCAAGGCGGGATAAGCCTAGATGGACGAGGAGCATCATGATAAGCCCGAACCTCCTTGCCCTTGCCATCGATACAGCGCCTGGACCCTTGACAC
>JAFDIC010000366.1 GCA_019308525.1 Deltaproteobacteria bacterium | reverse complement strand
CCTCCCCGTGAAAACACCTTGAAGGTGTTTGTGGCCCTCGATGACATGGACCTGGAGAGGAAAGAATCGATTGTCCGGGGAGGGATCTCCCTCAAGGCCGTGGAGTCGCTTCTGGATATGGACAGAGAAGCAGCCCTTGGATTGTGCCGGTTGATAACAGAGCTAAGGCTTAGCTTCAATTATCAACTTCAAGTCATTGATTATATAGTGGATATTTCGAGTAGAGAGGATAAGCCGGTAACGGAGGTGCTGGGTAGTCTGGGCAGAATTGTGGAAGATAGAGAGACAAACAGGCCCCAGCGGGTCAAGCGGCTCTTCAGGTACTTGCGGCAACGGAGGTACCCCTCCGTGTACAGGGCGGAGCAGGAGTTCAAGAAGAAGGTGAAGGAGCTGTCCTTACCGCAGGATGTGTGGGTAAGGCATCCCCCCAACTTCGAAAGACCAAGACTGCTGATGGAAATCCGGTTTCGCGACGGACGGGAGCTCAAGAGAAAACTCGAGCAGTTGCGCTCCACTCCGGGTATCGAAGAGATTATCGGCCCATGAACAAAATGAACGGCGGGATCAAGCTCCCGGTAAAGCAAGTTTTCCTGGAGGAAGGGATGGAGTCTGCCCGGCTCGGTAAGGAAATCCTGAGAAAGCTGGGCGGATCATCCCTGCCTGTAAAGAGAGTCAAGCCGCAGGAAAAAGGGCAGGTAATTCATGGGGCACTTGACAGGAAGTCCGTCTACTTGACTTCCTTTCCCGGCGCCTTGCTCAAGCCGTGCCCTGGAACAAGGCACTATATCTGTTGCGGTTACCAGATCCTCCACCTGGGCACCAATTGTCCGATGGACTGCACCTATTGCATCCTTCAGGCCTATTTTGCCGAGCCCTTCATGAGGGTTTTCGTCAACCTGCGGGAACGGCTTCAGGAGGTGGGGGAGATCCTGGACAGCCAACCCGGGCGAACTTTCAGGCTCGGCACCGGCGAATTCATGGATAGCCTTGCCCTTGACCCCCTTGTCGGCTGGAGCAAGATACTGGTGCCTTTCATTTCCTCCAGAAAGAACGCAGTCCTTGAATTCAAGACCAAGACCGACCAGGTAGAGGGACTCCTTTCCCTGAAGGAGAGGGAGAGAATCGTGATTTCCTGGTCTTTGAACAGTCCCCACGTGGTTGCCAGGGAGGAGCACTTCGCACCCGGTCTCGAGAGGAGATTGGAGGCTGCCCGCCGGTGCCAGGAGGAAGGCTTTGTGGTGGGCTTTCATTTCGACCCGATCATAGAGCACGCGGATTGGAAAGAGCAATATGATCGAGCCATCGATATGATGGGGCGGTATATTCAGCCCAAAGGCATCATCTGGATAAGTATGGGCTGTCTCAGGTACATCCCCAGGTTAAAGGACGTCATAAGAAAGCGCCACCCGCGCAGCAAGATACTCGAAGGGGAGTTTGTCCGGGGGCTTGATGGGAAAATGCGCTATTTCAGGCCCTTGAGGGTTGAGATGTACGGCCACCTGGCAGAGAGACTGAAAACGTGGAGCAAGGACCTTGCAATATACCTGTGCATGGAAAGCAACGAGGTATGGCTGGATAGCCTTGGGTGGTCACCTGGCGACTCTGAAGGTCTTTCAGCATACCTGGACTCCAGGGTCCCGAGGTTTTTCAGTTGATTATTCCCGGCCGTTGCGCAATTAAGTCTTGATTTCACCTGTCCGGGTGTTATGTTAGACCTATCTAAACCAAATCCTGGAGGTAGTTCTGATGTTGAAAGAAAAAGTTGAGGATGCCTTGAACAAGGTAAGGCCGTCATTGCAAGCTGATGGAGGAGACGTCCAGCTCGTTGATGTCGGCGAAGACGGCGTGGTAAAGGTCAAGTTGACAGGCGCATGTGGAGGGTGTCCCATGTCGCAGATGACCCTGAAGATGGGGATCGAAAAGGTGCTGAAACAAAATGTGCCTGAAATCAGCAAAGTCGAGGCAGTCTGATCAGGGATCACAGGGCCTTGCCCGCAACAGCCTCTCCAGCGACTATTTTGCCCTGTAGAGCCGGAAACCGGATATAGATTCTATACCGCCTTGTCGGTTTTAGCACAAGAAACCAAGACTACCATGCATGGGGAAAGAGGAGGTAATATGAAAGTCGAGACGATAGGTATCGTAGGTGCCGGTACCATGGGTAGCGGAATAGCCCAGGTCGCCGCCCAGATCGGATGTAACGTGGTCATGAGGGATATAGAACAGGGATTTGTGGAGCGTGGAATCGCCAATATCGAAAAGTTCCTCGCCAGGAGCGTTGAAAAGGGTAAGATCCAGGCAAAGGAAAAGGACGAGGCCCTTGGAAGAATCAAGGGAACCACTGACATCACGGCCCTCAAGGACGTTGATTTTGTCGTAGAGGCGGTGATTGAAGACCTGGATCTGAAGAAGGAGGTCTTCAAGGAACTCGATGAGATTTGCAGACCAGAGGTGGTGCTGGCCTCCAACACTTCCTCCATGTCGCTGACAGAGATAGCGTCGGCCACAAAGAGGGCCGAAAAGGTTTGCGGCATGCACTTTTTCAATCCCGTGCCCCTGATGAAACTGGTTGAGATCATAAGGGGTCATTATACCAGCAACGAAACGGTCTCGACGACCGAGGAGCTGGCCAGGCGCATGGGAAAGATAACCGTGGAGGTAAGGAAGGATTCACCGGGTTTCATAGTAAACAGGATCATGATTCCCCACTTCGTCGAGGCCATAAAGATAGTTGAAGAGGGCATAGCCACCATCGAGGACGTGGACAAGGCGGTTAAGAATGGGCTCAATTATCCCATGGGGCCCTTTGAACTCATGGACCTCACGGGGATCGACGTGGCTTTCTATGTGAACGAGTATTTTCAAAGGGAGCTTCCAAAGGAACTCAAGTGGAGCTCGCCCACCTTGTTCAGGAACATGGTACGAGCCGGGAGGCTGGGCCGCAAGACAGGTGCAGGCTGGTATGATTACAGCTAGATAGTTTTCATCCATAAATTGCTCATTTCTGGACTGGAAACTGCCCCGCGCCCAAGATCGATTTATGGATGGGCGCGAGATAGCCTCACCAAGTAGACAGAGAGAAAAATAAGGCAGTCCGCTGTTTGTGCGGGCTGCCTTATTTCTATTTTTCCTGTCTCTATTATACCTAAGAGGGCTTACTTGTTCTTGTGTCGCATCTTCTTCCTTTGTTTTCGGTACTTATGCTTTCTTATCTTCTTGCGGCGTTTCTTTACCACGCTTCCCATTCAATTCTAGCCTCCAGTGTGCGAAAAGAGTAAGCTGTTTCTATATCTTTCCAATACCATATGTCAACAAAATATTTCACCCCTCAGAAAAAGTCGAAGACGCGTGGCACCGATCGAAAACCGAATGAATCGCCGAAATCCATGAGTTCGCAAAAACAGCCAGGGGAGAGGGCCCCGGCGGAGCCGTAGTTGGAGGAGAGAAACAAAGGATGGAAATCTCAGGCGGAGACGTTAGTTGACATAATATACCTTATCCGACACTCACTGCATGGTCCCCATTTCCATCTGCTTCCTGGTCTTGGTCTGGTAGAGGTCCTCATCGGCCCTTGCAATGAACTCCTTTGCCGACATTTCCTCTGAAAATATGGTGTACCCGAGACTTGCGGACACCTCCAGGTTCTTGCCGAAGGCATCCTGAATCCTTTTTCCTATCTCCTTGGCAATGGACATGTCAGCGTCTATAAGTATTATGGCGAACTCATCGCCTCCATACCTGAAACCGGAGTCAACACCTTCTCTGATGCAGTTGTTTATGACAACGCCCACCTTCCTGAGGATTTCATCGCCTGCCAGGTGCCCGTGCCTGTCATTGTAATGTTTGAAGTTATCCAGGTCCAGGAGGATGAGGGCCAGAGGGTGCTTCTGTCTCTTTGCCCGGACCACCTCTTCCCTCAACCTGCGGTGGAAGTAGCCCTGGTTGTAAAGGCCGGTAAGGGCGTCGGTGATGGACAGCTTGTTGAGCTTCTCCCGGAGATTCCTCTCTTGAATGATCCGGCGGATCTTGGCCTCCAGTTCCCCGATATCAAAGGGCTTTTTTATGAAGTCCTGGGCCCCCGCGTTGATTACATCAACGTACTTGTATCCCTCTGCAAAACCTGTCATCGCGATTAC